>DATHEV010000568.1:0-3229 GCA_035318405.1 Iamia sp. | reverse complement strand
GACCTCTCGGTCCAGCCCTCGATGCGCATCCCGACCTGGAGGTGGGTCGCCTGGCCGTCGACGAGCTTGGCGTAGATGGTCGGGTGCCCGACGCACTCGACCGCGACGTAGCCACTGGCCCCCGTCATGAGCGGGAGCCGGGCGGCCAGGTCGCGGGTGCGCGCCTGCCACTCGGGTCCCAGGAAGGCGAGGGTCGTGACCTCGCTCTCGGGCTGATCCGACGTCTCGGCCAGGCGCAGGTCCCGCCGGGCGGCCGCCCCCACCCGGTCGGCCTCCAGCGGAGCGGGTTCCGGCCCGCCGAAGGCCCACGCCACCGCACCGACGGCGTAGTCCTCGCGGGCGGCGGCGAGGGTGGCGGGGGCGACGTCGGAGAACCAGATGGCACCGGTCCACCCGGCGTTGAGATCGGCGACGGCCATGGCCGTCTCGTAGCCCTTGTGCCCGACCACCTCGGCTCCCACGGGCCGCCCCAGGAAGCGGGGATCGACGCACAGCCCGCGGCCCCAGTCGAGCGCGGCGCCGAACTCCTCGTCGAGGACCCCGCGGCGGGCCACGGCCAGCACCTCGGCGCAGGTCTCGGTGGACAGGAGGCGGCCCCTGCCCGACCGCCCGGCGGCCAGCTCCTGGTAGAGGGCGCCGAGGTCGCCGACGGTGCCGCGGCCGCTGAACCCAGGCAGGACGCGTTCGTCGCCACCGCCGGTCTGGGCGATTCGCTCCCAGGTCGAGCCCCGGGCCGCGACGCTGTCGATCTCGGCCTCGCGGTCGCGGCGCGGGACCAGCGCGGCGGCGTCGAGCCCGAGGGGGGCGAACACCGTCTCCGCGATCCACTCCGCCGGCGCGGCTCCGGTGATGGCCTCGGTGATGCAGCCGAGGACGGCCCAGCTCACCCAGTAGCTGTAGGCGGCCTCACGCCCGACCCTCCACGAGGGTCGCACCCTCGCCGAGACGGCGCACCGGGCCACATCGCCCCAGCTGCGGCTCAGCACCATGCCGGCCGGCGGGTCGTCGGTGAAGGCCACCCGATGGGTCAGCAGGTCGCTCACGGTGGCGGACGCCAACGCCGGGTCGTCGACCGAGACGTGCGAGCCGACCGTGTCCTCCCACCCCACCCGGCCCTCCTCCACCAGCCGGGCCAGGCCGATGACCATCGCCACCTTCGAGCAGCAGTACCAGTCGACGCGGTCGGCGGGCGCAAGGGGGCGGAGGACGCCGGTGCCCGCGTCGAGGCCGCGGCCGGCGCTGACCGCGACCGGCGGGCCGTCGTCGAGCGACGCCGCCCAGATGGTCACGCCCAGGCCGGCACCGGTCCCGACCAGGTAGTCGCAGGCGTCGGAGGCGCGCCGTCGTCGACGCGGGGAGGAGCGAAGTCGTCGTCATCGGAAGATCACCTTCGGGAGCTGGGAGCGGGCGTAGATCCAGGCCGCGGCGGCGCCGGTCAGCGCCAGGACGCTCGTCACCACGAGGAGCCCGGTGGACGGCAGCCCAGGCCGGGCCGTCAGGTAGAGGAGCAGAGCCAGAGCGGGCATGGTCGCGAGGGTCTGACTCACGTTGAGGGTGCCCGCCCGGAGCTCGCCGACGATCGGGAAGCGCACCGCGACGAGCAGCGAGAGGGCGGCCGACAGGATCACCACCGCGAAGGGCAGCGGTCCGACCAGCAGCCAGTAGCGGGTGGGCAGGTCGACCGGGGGCGCATCGATCAACCGGAGCGCGACCACGGCCGAGCCCAGGGCGGTGCCGGCGAAGACCGCGAACGACGTGGTGGCCAGGGCGACCGTGGTGCCGAGCAGGCTGCCGACGACCTTCGGCCGCGAGACCGGCGCCGTCAGCAGCACCTCGAGGCTGCCCCGCCGTAGCTCGTCACCGACCAGGTTCTGGGCGATCGACGATGCCGTGGCCGACGAGAACAGGAGGACGATGGTCGGCATCTGGAACAGCACGAAGGCCACGGCGACGGCAGAGGTCGACGTGCTGCCGAGGAAGGACTCGGCGAAGCCCTCCAGCGAACGCCGGGTGGCGGGGGTGAAGCCGCCGGTGAACCGGGTGGCGACCAGGGAGAGCAAGACGACACCGAGGCCGAGGGCGGCGGGCACGACCACCAGCCGCCAGCGGTACTCGCGGATGGTGCGCCGCAGGAGGGCGCGGCAGAGGGCCAGCATCACGACACGTCCTTCCGCCAGTGCGGGTCGGTGCCGCCCGCAGCCTCGTCGTCCGCCGTGGTGCGGTAGGCCTGCAACGTCTCGAGCTCGTCGCCGCGCACGGCGGTGACCACCAGGCCGTGCGCCTCGAACGTGCTCATGAGCCGGCCGAGGGAGACCTCGGCGGGCAGGTCGACGAAGCACTCTGCGCCGAGGCGGCGCGCCGCCCAGCCCTCGCCGGCGGCGACCTCGAGGGCCTGGTCGACGGCCGCCGACCCGCCGCGGAAGCGAAGGGCCACGGCGGCCAGCGCGGCCGTCGCGGGCCGGGCGGCGTCGCCATCGGTGGTGGCGGGCACGACCAGGCCGCCGCGCACGAGCACGACGTCGTCCGTGAGCCGCCGCAGCTCGTCGAGCTGATGGGTCGAGACCACCACGAGCACGTCGGTCGCGGCGATGTCCTCGATGAGGCCGATGAACTCCTCGCGGGCGACCGGGTCGAGCCCGGTGGTGGGCTCGTCGAGGATGATCACCCGGGGCCGGTGCGAGACGACCCGGGCCAGGGCGACGCGCTGGGCCTGGCCTCGGCTGAGCGTCTTGCACCGGCGGTCGGCGAGGTCGCCCACGCCGAGGCGCTCGAGGGCCTCTTGGGCCAGGGCCCGCCGCTCGGAGCGGCGGATCCCCACCACCTCGAGCCAGAAATCGAGGTATTGCCAGGTCCGGAGCCGCGGGGGCAGGGCCACATCGTGGGGCAGGTAGCCGACCAGGGCGGACGCCGCCGCCGGCCCCCCGCCGATGCGGACCGAGCCATGAGTGGGCTCGAGGATGCCGGCCAGGCCCCGCAGGAGCGTCGTCTTGCCCGCGCCGTTGGCGCCCACCACGCCGATGACGCCCGGCCCCCGTACCAGGTCGACGTCGCGGAGCACGGGCTCGCCGCCGTACCCGACCGCCAGCCCGGCGACGTCCAACAGGGGGACGTCGCCGAGCGGGTCCGCCGAGATCACCTCAAGGCCTGGCGGTGACACCGAGGTCCTCGTCGCGGCGGATGGTGATCATGGGCCGCGTCTGACGGGCGATCTGCTCCTCGATCTCGTCCT
>DATHEV010000567.1:0-3890 GCA_035318405.1 Iamia sp. | reverse complement strand
TGCGGGCCACGACGAGCAGGCCCGACGTGTCCCGGTCGAGGCGATGGACGATGCCGGGACGCTCGGGGTCGCCCACGTCGGCGATCTCGGGGAACCCGGCCAGCAGCCCGCCCACCAGCGTCCCGGTGGCGTGGCCGGCGCCCGGGTGGACCACCAGGTCGGGCTGCTTGTCGACGACGATCACGTCGTCGTCGACGAGGACGACGCGGACCTCGACGTCCGGGTCGGGCTGCGGGGCGGTGTCGAAGACGGTGTCATCGACGACGACCTCGACCCGGGCGCCCTCGGCGACCCGCTCGGACACCTTGGTGACGGCCTGCCCGTCGACCGTCACGGCCCCGGCGGTGACGAGGGTCGCGGCCTCGGCCCGGCTGACATCGGCGACCAGGGCGACCACGCGGTCGAGGCGTTGCCCGGCGAGGGCGGGAGGGACGATCTCGGAGTGCGTGCTCACGACGGGGAGTCGTCGGGGTCGGCGCGCTCGGCCTTGGGGTCGCCGTGGACGATCGACGCCAGCACCAGGAACAGGGCGCCCCCCACGACGCCCATGTCGGCCACGTTGAAGATGGGCCACCACTGGACGTCGATGAAGTCGACGACGGCGCCGCCCATGAACCCGGCCTCGGCGCCGGCCGGCCCGCTGCGCAAGGCGCGGTCGAGCAGGTTGCCCACGGCGCCGCCGCTGACCATCCCGGCGGCCACCGCGCCGAGGCGCGACGCGCTGTGGCCCGACCACAGCAGCCAGCCCACGACGACCAGGGCGAGCAGGGCGATGTAGGGCCCCAGCTCGAGGTCGGACCCGACGCTGAACGAGGCGCCCGTGTTCCAGGTGAGTGCGAACTGGAGTGAGCCGACGGCGTCGACGATGCGCCCGTCGGCCAGGCGGCTCAGGGCCCACTCCTTCGAGCCCTGGTCGACGATCAGCAGGACGAGGGCGACGGCGGCGACGAGCCCGCCGCGCGCCACCCGCGGCCGCCAGGCGCGCCCGCCCGGCTCGACGGCGGGCGTCTCGTCCTCGGCCGCAGCCGGGTCCACGTCAGCGACGGCCCAGCCCTCCGACCTTGTACTCGACGCGCTCGCGGGCCCACGGGATGGCCTCGAGCCGCTCCTCGGGGATGGGGTCACCCGAGACCTCGCAGATGCCGTAGGTGCCGAGGTCGAACTTGGTCAGGGCGTGGTCGATCTCCTCGACCGCCTGACGGGCCTGGTGCGACAGGGCCAGGTCGCGGTCGCGCTCGATGGCGAGCGAGTCGCCCTCGCCCGACTCCTCGTCGAACTGGACGTCGCCGGGATCGATGTCGGCCACCAGCGACTCGGCCTCGGCCTGGAGCGTCTCGGCCTGCCCGAGGTAGGTGGCCCGCTCCTCGATCAAGGTGGCGTGCTGGGTCCGGAGGAAGGCGGCCGAGAACGGCGACCGGGGCTTCCGGGCGTTCGCCTTCTTCGCCGCCGGTGCCTTCTTGGCCGGAGCCTTCTTGGCCGGAGCCTTCTTGGCGGGCGCCTCGGCCGCCGGAGCGGATCTCTTGGCCGGAGCCTTCTTCGTCGGAGCCTTCTTGACCGCCGCCTTCTTCTTCGCCGCCGGCGCCGTCTTCTTGGCCGGCGTCGTCTTCTTGGCGGGAACCGCCTTCTTGGCCGCCGTCCTCTTGGCCGGAACGGCCTTCTTGGCCGCCGTCTTCTTGGCCGGAGCCTTCTTCGCCGCCGTCTTCTTGGCCGCCGCCACCTTCTTCACGGGCGCGGCCTTGGTGGCGCGAGCGCTGCGTGTCGAGGCCATGGCTCTCCACCTTCCAACCGGAGCAAAGGTGCTGAAGACTACCCACGGCGCCCTCGACCGGGCGCGGACCCCCGGCTACTTGCGGGCGGCGAGCTGGTTGGCCACGGCGACGAGGACGCCGACGCGGGCGGGACCGGAGCGCTCGGCGGCCTGGACGGTGGCCAGATCGGCCTCGTCGAGCTGGTTCAGCAGGCGGGTGATCTGCTCGGTGTCGAGGTTCTCGTACTCGGCGATCGGGAAGGCCAACGACGGATCCCGCCCGGCCTCGGCCAGGGCGTCGAGCACAGCCGGCCGGGCCTTGGTCGCCCGCTCGCGCTCGGCCACCACCGGCACCTCCTCGGGCCACAGCTCGGGCACGAGGGGCAGGATCTGGGCGACGGCCAGGTCGTCGTAGTCGGCGATCGGGAACGGCGCCCCGTCGGCGACGGGCGGGCGCTCGGGCTCGACCTGAGGCTCAGGCTCGACCTCTGGCTCGGGGTGAGCGACGGGGGCCGGGGCCTCGACCTCAGCGACAGGCTGCGGCTGCGGGCGGCCCGAGGCCCAGATCGAGCCCTCGTCGCCGGCGACGGGGCTCTCGGCGCCCACCGCCGGTGCGACCTTGGCCAGCCGGTCGGCCAGCCCGGCGGCGGGATCGTCCACCAGCTCGGCCTCCCGCTTCCGCTCGGGGGCCGGCTCGGAGCCCGAGTCGGCCTTGGCCTCGGCCTCGGCCGCGCCTTCGGGGTCGACCGGTGTCGGCGGTTCGTCGGCCGCTGGCGCGGGGCGGATCCGGCTCAGTCGCGCCGAGACGGCGACCACGACGAGCGAGGAGACGCACAGCACCATCGAGAGGTAGAGGTCGCCCACGTCACCGCCGGCGAGACCGATGACGAGGAAGAACGCGGCAGCGACGACGAGGGCGAGGGCGCAGACGACCAGCACGGGTGACCTCTCAGGGGGACGGCGGGTGCGCCCTTGTTTCGCCGTGGATCGGCGCCATCCCTGCCCGCCGACCGGCCGGAAGGGGCGCTGGTCCCGTCAGCGGCGGCGGCCGAAGCGGGGGCGGCCGCGGCCCTCGTCGTCGAGACCCGGCGCCAGGCCGGGATCCTCCGTGGCGCGGGGCCCGAGGGGCTCGTCGTCGAGCATGGCCTTGCGCAGCTCGGCCAGGAAGGCGTCCTCGTCGGGATCGGCGGCACCGACGGCGGCCACCGCCTCGGTGGGCGGGCCCTGGTCGCGATCGTCGTCGTCGCCCCCGCGGGGACCGGTGAGGTCGACGGCGGGCGCCGGAGGCGGCGAGGCGATTCGGACGGTCTCGTCGGCGGTGGGCAGTGGCCGCGGGTCGGCGGCCAACGGCGCCGCCGGCGGGGTGCCGTCGGAGCGGGGCGTCGGGGCCTCGGCCTGATCGGCGTCCGCGGCGTCGTCGCTGGCGGCCCAGGCCAGGGCGGCGCTGAGGTCGGCCTTGCCCGGCAGGTCCTCGTCGTCGGCGGGCGGCGCCACGCCTCCGGGCGCGGGCGCCGGCGTCGGCGCCGCGGCCGGGGTCCGGTCGATGGCGGCGGGCGTCGTGCTGACACCGGTCTCGGTGGCGATCCGGAACGCCTCGGGATGATCGAGCAGCGACTGGAGCTCGCCGACGGCAGCCTGGACGACCTCGCGCTGCTCCTCGACGTGACGTTCGAGCACGACGACGTCGTTGGAGAGCGAGTCACGCACCCGCTCGAGCTCGTCGATCTCGGAGAGCAGGTCGGTGCGGCCCTCGTCGCGACGCCGCGCCACCTCGGCCTCGACCTCGGCCCGGAGGTCCTCGGCCTGCTGGCGGGCGGAGGCCACCAGGGCGGCGCCCTCCTCGGTGGCCTTGCGCACCTCTTCGTCGGCGGCCCGCTGGGCCAGGATGAGGGCCCGGTGGATCTCGTCGGCCTCGGTGCTGGGGACCGATGCCGCCGCCGGGGCGGGAGCGGGTGCGGGCTTGGGCGCGGCCGTGGCCGCCTTGCGGGCGATGGCCGCCGTGTCCTCCGCCTCCACCAGCTTCCGCTTGAGCTCGCCCACCCCGAGCGCGATCTGGTCGAGGAAGGCGTTCACCTCGTCGGGGTCGTAGCCCCGCTTGACGATGCGGAACTCCTTGGTGCCGGTGAGGCTGGAGGAGATGTCC
>DATHEV010000566.1:0-6691 GCA_035318405.1 Iamia sp. | reverse complement strand
CGAGACCGGCGTCGACGACAGCTTCGTCTACCGCGTCGACACCACCACGTTCGAGATCGACCAGGTCATCGCCGTCGGCGCGGTGCCGAAGTACGTCGCCGTCACACCCGACGGCACGACCGTGCTGGTGACCAACTGGTGCACCTGGGACCTCAGCGTCATCGACGTGGCGACGGCCACCGAGGTGGCCCGCGTGCCGATCGGCCGGTACCCGCGCGGGATCGCCGTCGCCCCGGACAGCCGGACCGCCTACGTGGCCGTGATGGGTGGGAGCGAGGTCATGAGGGTCGACCTGGCCTCGCGCTCGTCATCCCTCCTGGCGACCGTCGGCGAGGGACCGCGGCACCTCGTGCTGTCGCCCGACGGCACGACGCTCTACGTCACCAGCAACGACGCCGGGATGGTCAGCGCCGTCGACACCGCCTCGGGCGTCGTGGAGGCGACCGTCTCCACGGGGAGCGAGCCCCGCAGCATGGCGATCTCGCCCGACGGGACCGCCCTCTACGTCGTCGAGTACGAGTCGTCGCAGGTGGTGAAGCTGCGCGCCGACGACCTGGCCCAGCTCGCCGTCGTGGCGACCGACCACCACCCGATCGGCATCGCCTACGAGGCCACGACCGACAGCGTCTGGGTCGCCTGCTACGGCGGCACCATCATGGTCTTCGACGACCGCACCCCCGCCTGACCCCGGCTCGATCGCCGCCGGCGAGGGCGACGGATCAGCTGGCGGCGTCGAGACTCCGCAAGGCGACATGGCGTGTCACCTGGTCGGAGGGACCCTGCTGTCTGCTCGGACACGTCCGATCACGCTCGGACCTTCTCCCTCTCGGCGCGCCGCTTCGGCTTGGCCGGCAGCGTCGCGCCGGGCACGACACCGCGGTACGGAACGCGGCAACCCGGTCACCCGCGGCCGAGGCCCGCCGCAGCGGGCCTCTGACCAGGATCTTGGTGGGCGCAAAGGGACTCGAACCCCTGACCTCTGCCGTGTGAAGGCAGCGCTCTAGCCAACTGAGCTATGCGCCCCAGAGGGGGCGACGTTAGCGCGGCGCGATCGGACGGCCCCAGCCGATCACGGCATGCGGATGGCGGCCAGCTGGGTGGACTGGGCCACGAGGCGGCCGGTCGAGTCCCAGACGTCGGCCGTCTCGTCGACCCGGCCCCCGGTGATGACGTTGGCCCGGAAGCGGACGGTCAGCGGGCCGGGCGCGGGGACGGCGCGGATGTAGGCGGTGAGGCTGAGCGTGGGCACCCAGCCGGTGATCGCCACCTCGAAGGTCGCCGGCGGCAGGGCGTCGACGGCGAACAGCAGCGACAGCGGATCCCACGGGCGGCCGTCGGCCAGCGACAGCCAGGCGCGCAGCTCGCCCTGGCCGCTCGGCTCGCCCGAGAGGAACGACAGCACGGCGGGGTCGAACGACACCCGCAGCACCTTGGCCAGCGGTGGCTCGTCGAGCCCGGGGATGGCGGATCGGCCCGTGCGCCCGTCGGCCCGGCAGGTGGCCTCGTCGGGCAGCTCGATCGGCGGGACGGCGCCCCACGCCGGGGGCTCGTCGGTGAGGCCGGCCACGGTCATGACCACGTCGACGGTGACCTTGTCGTCCTGGACGAGGGCGGCCCGGACCTGCGAGGCGGTGCGGCCCCGGCGCAGCAGCTCGGTGTGCACCTGGGCCGGGCCGGTGGTGGGCGGGCTCACGTAGGTGGCGGTGGCCCCGACGACGTGGCGGTCGGGCTCGCCCACGGCGGCCACCGCGGCCCGGCCCAGGACGGCCAGCAGGTAGCCCCCGTTGGGATGGCCGTTGACGATGGTGAACTCGTCGCGCAGCTCGACGTCCCACCGACCGTCGCCGGCGGCGTGGACGGTGGTGGCCTCGTCGAAGAGCCACGGGACGGCCTCGTCGATGGGGGCGTCGCTCACAGGGACCTCCGAGTCGGTTCCACTATTGAGAGGCCGAGCCAAATGGCCGACCAGGCGAGTGCAGCGACGACACGGGGCGAGGCCTCTCCAATGTGACGGGCGGTCTGCCTTGCGACGAAGTCGCTGGGCAGATCGTGGTTCAGAACGCACAGCACACCGCGGCGAGGGCGATCTCCCGGAACGCCCTGCTGGCGTGCGTTCTGAACTGAGCCTATGCGGCCCGGACCTACGCGACCCGCACCCAGCCGGTGGCGCCGAGGTCGGCCACCGCCGCCGTCTGCGGGGCCTGCCGGACCTCGGCCCACGCCTGGCGCATCCCGTCCGACCAGCGGATGTCGTCGAAGATGACCACGGCGCCGGGGGCGAGGTGCGGGCGGGCCTGCTCGTAGTACTGGACGGTCGGCTCGTGCTGGTGGTGGCCGTCGACGAAGAGGACGTCGATGGGGGCGGCGTCGGCCAGGGCCTCGTCGAGGGTGGCGGCGAAGTGGCCGGTCCGGGCCTCGACGCGGGCCTCGAGACCGAGGCGCTCGTGGAGGTCGCGGGCCACGGCGTGGCGCTCGGGGCTCAGGTCGAGGGTGATCACCCGGCCCCCGCCGCCCGTCTCGAGGGCGGCGGCCAGGTAGGCCGACGAGATCCCGACGGCCGTGCCCATCTCGACCACCGACCGGGCCCCGGTGGCGGCGATCAGCGCGGCCATCGACTGGCAGCGGCGCATCGACGTGCTGTCGCGCCGGGCGACGACGCCGAGCGGCTCGCCGGCCAGGTCGCTCCGGTCGGCGTGGAGCCGCTCCCGCTCGGCCTCGATCCGCTCGCTCCACACCGCCAGCGGCGCCGTCGGCCGGGCCCGGTACGCCACCGCCACGGCGCGCGCCATGTCGCCGTGCCCGGCCCGGCGCAGCCGGATCTCGGTGCCTGCTCGGTGGAGCGCGTTGCGCGCCTTCTTGGCGATCGCCGCCATGCCCGTCTTCCCGGTCCGGCTAGGAGGACGGGACGGGTGGGTCGCGCCGGAGGATGCCCTCGGCGCGGGCCGGGGCTCGCAGCGGCGCCAGCAGGCCGACGGGCGTGCGGGCCGGGGCGATGGTGCGGTGCACCCCGTCGACGGTGGCGCCGAGATGCCGGCCCCGCAGGCAGTCGAGGGCGTCGCGCGGGCTGACGTCGATGGTGACCAGCGCCGGGCGGAACAGGCCCCAGTGGCGGTCGGGCACGACGACGGGGCCGTCGGAGCGGGTCTGGAGCAGGCGGTGGGGCATCACCATGGGGACGCCGAAGCCGCGGCCCCGGGCCTTCACCGACAGGTCGCGGTCCTCCCACAGCAGCTGACGCACGCCGTCGCGGGCGAACCAGCGCAGCTCGCCCTGGGTGGCGGGGATGCCCCAGCTCATGTTGAGCCCGACGACGGCGTCGGCCTTGTCGACCACCGCCACCACCGCGCTCCAGCCCACGTGGGCGCCCAGGCGGGCCGGGACGAGCACCATCAGCTGGAGGAAGGGGCCGACGGGCGAGTCGGTGTAGCGGACGGCGGCGATGGCCGTGGGTCCGGGCGCCCGGTCGATGCCGTCGGGCAGGGCGAGGGCCGGCCGCTTGCACGACAGGGCCACGAGGGCCTCGCCCCGGAGAGCCCAGGGTGCATGCGGCGGTGCCGTCACGGTGGTCACCGTACCCCCCGCGACGACCAGCCCGGGCAACCGGGCCCGGCTCAGCCCAGCGGGGCCACCTCGTCGACCCCGATCGCCTCCTCCAGGTAGGCCAGCATCCGCAGCACGGCGGCGTCCGCGTGCTGGGGCCCGATGACCTGGAGACCGACCGGCAGGCCGTCGTCGGTCCGCCCGATCGGCACCGTGCCCGCCGGCGACCGGGTGAGGTTGAAGGGGTAGGTGAACCGGACCCAGTTGGGGTCGTGGGCCCCGTCGATGGTGCCCATCCCGTCGGGCTCGGGGACCCGGGACGCCACCGTCGGGGTCAGCAGGAACGAGACGTCGTGGAGGAGCGTGGTCAGGGTCTGGTTGAGCTGGTGGCAGGCGTCCTGGGCGGCCATGACGTCGACGGCCGAGATGCGATCGGCGGCCAGCTCGATGCCGTAGCGGATGGCCCGATCGAGCAGCTCCCACTCGGGGGTGCCCCGCAGGTCGCCGAGGGTGCGCAGGTGGGAGACGGAGGTCAGCACCATCCAGTCCCCGACGGGGTCCTCGGGGAAGACCGACGGCTCCTCGATCACCTCGCAGCCGGTGGCGGCCAGCCGCTCGATGGCCGCCGCGCACACGGCGGCGACGCCCGAGTCGACCGGGGCGTACCCGAGCGTCGGCGACCAGGCCACGCGCCGCGGCGGGTGGGGCTCGTCGAGCTGGGGCCGCCAGGCGGCACGGGGACGGGGCAGGCTCCGCAGGTCCGTGGGGTCGGGGCCG
Organism: Iamia sp.; assembly: GCA_035318405.1. Classification (GTDB taxonomy): domain Bacteria; phylum Actinomycetota; class Acidimicrobiia; order Acidimicrobiales; family Iamiaceae; genus Iamia. Next base: position 2,374 of record DATHEV010000566.1, on the reverse strand, counting down.
ACCACGGCGTCGAGCACGGCGGCGGCGTCGCGGGCCCACCGGGTGATGGGGCCCTTGGAGGACAGGTCGGCCCACGACGGTGGTGTCGGGCCGCCGATCGGCACCCGGCCCAGCGACGGCTTGAAGCCGGTGAGGCCGCAGATGGCGGCGGGGATGCGGATCGACCCGCCCCCGTCGCTGCCGCTGGCCAGCGGCACCATCCCGGCGGCGACGGCGGCGGCGCTGCCCCCCGACGAACCGCCGGCCGACCGGCCCGTGTCCCACGGGTTGACGGTGGGCGGGCCCAGGCCGTTGGTGGTGTCGCCCTTGCAGCCCATCTCGGGCGTGTTGGTCTTGCCGACCACCACGCACCCGGCGGCCTTGAGCCGGGCCACGAACAGCGAGTCGGTCATGGCCGGGGCGTCGTCCCGGCTGAGCACCGAGCCGTGGGTGGTGACGAAGCCGGCGGCGTCCTCGAGGTCCTTGACCCCGATGGGGATGCCGGCCAGCGAGCCGACCTCCTCGCCCCCGGCGAGACGGACGTCGACCAGGTCGGCGTCGGCCAGGGCCAGCTCGGCGTCGACGGAGGTGAAGGCGTGGATGGTGCCGTCGACGGCGGCGATGCGGTCGAGGGCCGCCTGGGTCAGCTCGCGGGCGCTGACCTCCCGGGACCGGACCTGGGCGGCGAGGCCCTCGACGGTGTGCTCGCGGAAGTCCATGCGCCCGACCCTATGAGCGACCAGGTGGCCGCGCCGGGGCGCACAGCCGCCAGCGCTCAGTAGCCCAGGTCGACGTCGACCGGGCCCAGCAGCTCGTCCCCGGCGATCCAGCGGGCGACGTTGGCCCGCACGCGGGCCGAGAGCAGCGGCACCGCCATCTCCGGCGTGTTGCCGACGTGGGGGGTGATGGTGCACCGGGGCTCGGCCCACAGCGGGTGGCCGTCGGGCAGCGGCTCGGGGTCGGTGACGTCGAGCCCGGCGCTACCGATGGTGCCGGCGGCCAGGGCGGCCACCAGGTCGTCGGTGACGACGTGGCCGCCGCGGGCCACGTTCACCAGACAGGCGTGGTCGGGCATCCGCTGGAGGGCGGCGGCGTCGATGATCCCCGTGGTCTCGGGCGTGAGGGCCAGGGCCAGGACGACCCCGTCGGCGTCGGCCAGGGCGGCGTCCAGCCCGTCGGGCCCGACCGTGCGGGCGGCGCCGGCGAGCGGCTGCGGGTCGCGCCGCACGACGGTGGCCTCGACCGCGAAGGGGGCGAGGAGCCGGAGCAGCTCCTCGGTGATGCCCCCGCCGCCGAGGATCGTGACCCGGGCGCCGACCAGGTTGCGCCCCGCCGGCCGGGTCCACGACGACGCCTGGGCGTAGACCCCGACGTGGCGCAGCCCGCCCAGCAACAGGGTGAGGGCCATCTCGGCCACCGGGGTGGCGTAGACGCCCTTGCCGCACGTCCACCGCCGGTCGTGGTCGAGGATCTCGACGTAGGTCTCGATGCCGGCGAACGGCAGCTGGACCCAGCGCACCTGCGGGTGCTGTTCGAGCAGGTCGTGCAGCGCCTCGGGGTGGCGGGGCGAGGCCCACACCACGCCGTCGGCCGCCGCGGGGCCGACCAGCCGGCCGCCGCCCGCCTCCACCGCCTCGGCCAGCCACCCCGGCGTCCGCCCCTCCGGCCCCAGGTGGATGGCGTTCCTAGTAGGGGCCATCGCAGCAGGAGTCGCGCTGGAAGCAGATCGTGCAGCGGTAGTGCGCGTGCTCGGGGGTCATGGGTCCGCCGCAGTGGCCGCACTGGGTCGAGAGGTCGCAGGCGGCCGGGGCCGGAGCGCTCGACGGTGCGGACGCGGTCGTGGGGGTCGACGAGGACGACATCCGGGCCACGCTACGACGGCACCCGACCGCGGTCGGGGACCGCAGGGAGTGAGACTTGACCCGTTGGTCAGTCGGGCCGTCGCGGCCGTAGCCTCGACCCGATGTCGATCCGCCCCTCCGAGCCCGCCGACGCCCACGGCGACATGGAGGACATGGAGGAGGTCGAGGACGTCCTGCTCGAGGGCGACCGGGCCTTCACCCCCGGGACGGCCCGCTCGGCCTGGTCGCACCCCCGGTTCCGGACGATCTACCTGGGGGCCTTCGCCTCCAACATCGGCACCTGGATGCAGAACGTGGTCCTGGGCGCCCTCGCCTACGACCTCACCGGATCCGGCGTCTTCGTCGGCATCGTCACCGCCGCCCAGCTCGGTCCGCTGCTGGTGCTGTCGCTGGTGGGCGGGGCCCTGGCCGACGCCGTCGACCGCAAGAAGATCCTCGTCACCTTGTCGGTCGGGCAGGGGATCGCCTCGCTCGCCCTGGCCGCCGTCGCCCTCGACGAGTCGCCCAACAAGCTGCTGCTCGTCGGTGTGGTG
>DATHEV010000565.1:0-9477 GCA_035318405.1 Iamia sp. | reverse complement strand
CCGCCGCCATGGCCTCGATCGGGACCAGGCCGAAGCCCTCGTCGCGGGACGGGTGGACGACGGCCCGGGCGCCGGCCATCAGCGCCGGCAGGTCGGCGTCGGCAACGAACCCGCCCACGCGCACTCGAGCGCCGAGGGCCTGGAGGGCGTCGACGACCGGTTCGCTCCCAGGTCCGGCGGGCCCGACGACGAGCAGCTCGGGTCCGTCGCCGAGCGCGGCGGGCAGGCGCTGGAGGGCCTCGGCCAATACCCCCAGGTTCTTGCGGGGGCTCACGCCGCCCACGGCGAGGAGATAGCGGCCGTCGGTCACGCCGTGGCGGCGCAGGACGGCGGCCCGGGCGGGGTCGGCCGGATCGGCGGGCGCGGCGTGGAAGGCGGCGGCGACGCCCTCGGGCACGACGCGGATGCGGGCGCGGTCGATCCCGGCGACGGCCACGGCGGCGTCGGCGGTGGCCTCGGTCGGGGTGATGACGGGGCCGTCGCCGTCGGCGGCCTGGCGGAGGGCCCGGGCGCCGGCCCAGCGGTCGACCCGCCCGCCCCACTGCGGCCGGTCGAGGTACCAGGTGTCGTGGACGGTCCAGACCAGCGGGGATCCGGTGGGGATGGGGGTGAAGGGGCTGAGGACGTGGACGAGGTCGGATCGGGCCCCGAGCCGCTCCAGCGTCGGCCGCCGCAGCGCGGTCCAGGTCAGGTGGGTGCGACGGCGGTCCCGTCCGAGGGTCGTCACCCCGACGCCGTCCGGCACCCAGTCGGGCGCCTCGTCCTCGGGCGTGGCGGCCACGCCGATCTGCCAGCCGTGCGCGGGTGCCTGCGTCGCCAGCGCGGTGGTGAGCTCCCGGACGTAGCGCCCGATCCCGGTGGCGTCCGGCGCCGCCAGCCGATGCGCCACCAGCAGCGCCTGGGGGCCGTTCTGAGCCAGGGAGCGACCGTGGGCGGCCCGCTCCTGGCTCAGAACGGAGGACGACATCGGGCGGGGCGAGGTCACGCGGGGGCGAGGGCGGTGTAGCGGCGGGCCCAGTCGGCGGCGTGGGCGGACTCGGTCGGGCCGGCGAGGGCGGCGTCCCGGGCGGCGGCGCCCAGCCGGGCGGCGCCGGGGCGGTCCGAGAGCAGGCGGCCGATCGCCGCGGCCAGGGCGACGGGGTCGTCGGACGGGACCACCAGCCCGTCGGTCCCGGGGCGCACCTGCTCCCGCAGGCCGGGCACGTCGGTGGACACCGTCGCCAGCCCGAGGGCCCGGGCCTCGGCCAGGGCCAGGCCGTAGGACTCCGAGCGCGACGGCTGGACGTAGGCCCAGGCGTCGGCCACGGCGGCGAGCGGGTCGGCCCGCCAGCCGGCCAGCTCGACCCGGTCGGCCAGCCCGAGACGGTCGATGCGGGCCCGCAACGACATCGCACCCGGCCCGTCGTCGTCGGGCCCGGTGCCGACGATGCGGAGCACCACGTTCGGGGGCAGCAGAGCGAGGGCGTCGACCAGGACGTCGAGCCCCTTCTCCGGGTGCGGGCGGGCGATCGTCGCCACGACCGGATGCGGCCCCGGCGCCGCCACGGCGAGGACGCGCAGCCCGTCCGGCAGAGGCGGGGCGGCGATGGCCACCGGCCGCCGGCGGCCCCGGCCCCCGCCCCAGCCCAGCCCCGGCATCTCGTCCCGGGACGAGGCCGACATCACGCAGACCTGGCGGGCCATCGTGGTCCCCAGCCGGTTGACCGCCCCCCAGCGGGAGGTGGTGTGGAGCTGCCACACGAGCGGGCGCCGGGCCATCCGGGCCGCCGGCCCGCCGAGCAGCAGGCCCCGCGGGTCGAGGGCGTGGACCACGTCGACATCGGCGAGCACCCGGCTGATCGACCGCCAGTACCCGGGGAGGGCGGCGCCGGCCGCCCCCCGGCGCGACGTCCCGCCGTAGCGCTGGAGCGCAGCCGGCGCCTCGACGATCTCGACCGCGATGCCGGCCGCGGCGAAGCCCTCGGCTGCGGGCCCATCGGCCGGCAGCACCACGACGCCCTCCCACCCGTGGGCGGGCAGCGCCGCCAGCAGCGATCGGGTCACCCGGTGCGCCCCGGCCAGCACGTGCGGGTACCCCTCGACCACGGCCACCCGCCGCACCCCACCCCCACCCCCGAAGTGGCGACCAGATCCGGCGGGAAGCCGCCGGATCCGATCGCCAGTTCGCAGGAGGGGGAGAGGCGGCGCGGTCATGTCGGCCTCAGCTCGGGCGGGACGCCGTCGCCGGCGACGACGGCGTGATGGAGCAGGGCGGTGCGCTCGCCGGCACGAGTGGCGGTCCGCTCGGCCCGGACCCACGCCCGCCCGGCCGCGCCCATCGCCTCGCGCCGCGGCGGGTCGACGGCCAGCTTGGCCACCGCCTCGGCCAGGCCGTCGACGTCGCCCTCGTCGACCAGCACGCCGGAGTCGGGGCCCACGCCGTCGGGGATGCCGCCGCTGCGGGTCGTCACCACCGGGACACCGGCGCCCTGGGCCTCGACGTTGACCACCAGCAACGTCTCGGCGTCGCCGTCGGCGGCCACCTTGCTGGGGGTGAGGACGATGTCGGCGTCGGCGAAGGCGGCCAGCACGGCGGTCCGGTCGGCCCCGTCGCCCAGGGTGACCCGGTCGCCCAGGCCGGCGTCGGCGACGGCCTGCTTGACCGGCCACCGCAGCGGCCCCGACCCGAGCACGGTCAGCTCCACGTCGGCGCCCCGCTCGACCGCTCCGGCCACCGCCCGCACGGCGTCGACGGGGCCCTTCTTCTCGACCAGCCGGCCGACGAACAGCACCCGCGTCGGCCCCGGTCGCCGCAGCGACGGGCGCGACGGCAGCTCCGAGGGCTCGATCCCGGCGGGGATCACGGCCACGCGGGCCGGGTCGACGCCCGAGGCGACCACCTCGGCCGCGAAGGCCTGCGACAGGACGACGACGGCCGCGGCGTCGCGCACCACGTCGAGCCCCGGCGCCCCACCCCGCAGCTCGACCAGCAGGTCGTGCCCGTAGAGCGAGACGACGAGGGGGCAGCGCCGGGCCCGGGCGATGCGGTCGGCGAGGGGCAGCTCGTGGGCGAAGTGGGCGTGGACGAGACGGGTCCGGCGGGCGGAGGCCACAGCGGTGCCGACCGCCACCCCGGCCTTGCCCTGGACGGTCGAGGGGGCCCGGCGGACGAGGCGGCCCATCGACACGACCCGGGGTTCCTGTCCCACGGCCGGCGGGGCCAGGCGAACGAGCTCACGGCACAGGACCACGGCAGGGCCCGGCGTCCGGCGCAGCGTCGAGCGCACGAACGTGTGCGATCCGACCCCCCAGGTGTGGAGGACGTGGAGGACGGGTGCGGGGCGAGCGGCGGCGGTGGGCACGGCGGTCAGAGGAGGAGACGGCGGGCCCGGGCCGAGCCGGCGAGGAGGACGAGGACCTCGGCCCCGTCGACCACGAAGGTGGCGGGGAGGAGGACGAGGCGGCGGGGCTTGGCGAGCGTCACCGGCGCCCGCCGCAGGCGATAGGAGGCGTACGGCAGCCCGGCCATGGCGGCCACGGCGACCCCCAGGCCGGGCCGGTGGCGGAGCGCCAACCCCAGCCCGGCGACGGCACCGAGCACGGCCGGCGCCGTCGGGACGTGCGACTCGCGCCAGACGTACCGGCCGTGGAAGGCCGACTCCAGGCCGGGGTGCCGCCGGAGCGTCGTCGGGAGGGTCTGCCAGCGCCACGTGCCCTTGAGGGCGGCGACGAAGCTCGACGGGCGGACGTCGTGCTCGACGACGGCGTCGTCGGTGAAGGCGAAGGTGGCGCCGAGCTCGCGGCACCGCAGGGCCAGGTCGGTGTCCTCGCCGGCGAGGTGGCGGTAGCGGACGTCGAACCCGTCGACCTTGTCGAGCCATGACCGGCGGTAGCCCATGTTGCAGGTGGCGTAGGTACCGTTGGCCTCGGTGACCTCGAGGGTCCGGCTGAAGGGCCCGTCGTGGCCCGCCTGGTCCGGGGCCGGCACCGTCCGGCCCTGCACCAGGTCGACCTCGTCGAGGGCGGTCACGAGCCCGGCCACCCAGCCCGGCCGGGGGACGCAGTCGTCGTCGGTGAAGAGCACGAGGTCGCCCCGCGCCGTGCGCCAGCCCCGATCCCGCCCGGCCGACTGCCCGCCCCGCACGTCCTGCCGCTCGACCCGCAGGTCCAGCGCGCAGGACGACACGAGCGACGCCAGCACGGACGGCGTGGCGTCGGTCGACGCATCGTCGACCACGACGACCTCGAACGGTGGCGCCCCCTCCTGGGCCTCGAGGGCGGCGACGAGGCGGGGGAGGAGGTGGGCCCGGTTGCGGGTCGCCACCACGACGGTGGCGCGAGGAGCCTCGACGGGAGCGGGCACGGCGGGGCCTAGAGCCGCTCGGTGCCGGCGTAGACCGACACCAGCAGGGGGGTGATGGCCTCGTCCCAGTCGTAGCGCTCGGCCAGGTCCCGGCAGGCGGCCACGGTGTCGGGGTCCTTGGCCATGTCGAGCGCCTGGTCGAGGCTCTCGGCGAGGGCCTCGGCGGTGAACGGCTCGGTGCGCCGCCCGGTCGACGGGGTGACGAGCTCGCTGGGCGCGCCGGCGTCGCCGACCACCACCGGGGTGCCGGCGGCCAGCGACTCGACGATGACCAGCCCGAAGCTGTCCCACTGGGTGGGCAGGCAGGTCACCCACGCCTCGGCGTAGCGGTCGGCCTGGCCGTCGGGATCGCCGAGGGGCAGGACGGTGACGTGGTCGCGGACGTCGGCCGGGGCGGCGGCGAGGATCGGCTCGACGTCGCCGGGTCCGCTCAGGTGGAGGCGGACGTCGGGCCGGGTCTCGGCCAGCCGGCCCACCGCCTCCAGCAGGAGGGCGACGTGCTTCTCGGGCCGGTCGAGGGCGCCGGAGAACAGGATCGTGGGCTGCTCGTGCCGGGGCCGGGGCACGAAGTCGGCGGTGCGGACCCCGCCGGGGATGACGGTGCCGGCCCGGTCGAAGTCCCGCTCGAGCATCCGCCGGGAGAACTCCGACATGCAGGCGTAGACGTCGACGTCGGCCACGACCCGCAGGCGGGCCCGCCGCTCGTGGCTGCCCAGGACCTTGTCCCGGTACGGGTTGCCCAGGTCCTCGTAGACGGTGCGGTGGGGCCGCTGGCGCAGCAGCCGGCGGAGGCGGGCGGCGTGGACCGACGCGGCGGCGTCGTGGGGGGCGAGCGAGTGGACGGCGTCGAACCCGCCCCGCGCCAGGGGCACCAGCACGCGCCGGCCGAACCAGCGCTGGTGGGCGGCCCCGGCGGGGTGGCGCTGGCGGAAGCGGACCAGCCGGTAGCCCTCGCGCTCCTCGTCGACCGGCGCGGACCCGGCGGTGAACACCGTGACGTCGTGGCCGGCCGCCGCCAGCGATCGGGCCTTCTCCACGATCATGCGCTCGGCGCCGCGGCGGACCTCGGGCCACGAGTGGGGGTGGGTCAGGGCGATGCGCACGTCAGCCGGTCACAGAGGTCGGGGCCGGGCCAGGACGGCCCGGTGCAGCACGCCCTGGTGGGCGTCCCGGGTGAGGGCCCGCTTGGCGGCCAGCGCCGGGGCCGACCGGGCGGTCAGCGGCTCCTTGGGGTGGTGGTCGTAGCGGTTGATGAAGAACGGCGAGCGGTCGATCTCCTCGAACCCGGCCGACCAGAGGATCTGGCGGTGGGCGGCGCTGTTGTAGTTCCACCACTGGCAGGTCCGGCCGGTGCCGCGCAGCTTGGCGAGGGGCTTGCCCCGTCCGACGATCGAGAGCCACAGCTCGACCTGGTCCGACGACAGCACCACGCCGTCGGTCACCGAGCGCACCGCCTCCATGGCCTTCACCGGGTTCTGGAGGTGCAGGAGGAGCGAGCCGACGATGACGACGTCGAAGGTCCCGATGACCTCGGGGTCGAGGTCGTAGATGTTGCGGGGCCGCCAGTCGACCTTCGAGCCGAGGATGTCGGCCAGGACCCGGAAGCCGTGGCCCTTGGGCGGCCCCGACACCGACGGGTCGCGGAGGGCGCCCTCGGTCCCGGCCCGGGCGTCGATGGGCCAGTCCCACTCCTCGTGGTCGGGCACGTCGACGGCCACCACCTCGGCCGCGCCCCGGCGCTCCATCTCGAAGGCGTAGAAGCCGTCGAAGGTCCCCACGTCGAGGCAGCGCTTGCCTCGCACGTCGGGGAACGGCACCAGGTCGAGCGAGTGGCGCAGGTCGAACCAGCCGGGGGTGGTCACGCCCGGAGCCACGTCGATGGTGTGGTACCAGAACTCGACCTCGGCGATGCGGCGACGGGCCTCCTCGCGGGACACGGCGAGGCCGGGCGCAGCGGGGGCAGGGGCGGCGGTGCGGGTGGCGGCGTCCGAGGTCACCCCGTGAGGTACGACGGCCCTGCTCCGGCTCCTCCCCGCCGACTCGCCCAAGCGGGTGAGGCAGGTGTGGGGGCGTGGGCGGCGTACCGTCTCGCCGCCATGACGCACCGGGTCTCCGTGGTCATCCCCACCCGCAACCGGCACGACCTGCTGGACCAGGCCCTCCGCGCCCTCGACCGGCAGCGGTGGACCGACTTCGAGGTGGTCGTGGTCGACGACGGGTCCTCGCCACCGGTCGCCGACGTGTTCGTCGATCGGGTGGTGGCCGGCCGACCGCTGCGCGTGCTGCGGCAGGAGGGGAACGGCGCCGTCCGCGCCCGGCTGGCCGGCATCGCGGCCACGACGGGCGAGATCCTGGCGTTCACCGACAGCGACTGCGAGCCCCAGCCCGGGTGGCTGGAGGCGGCCGTGCGGCGGATCGACGGCGGCGCCGACCTGGTGGCCGGGCGCACCAGCCCGTTCCGCCCGGTGGCGCCGCTGGAACGGGCCGTGAGCGAGGCCAAGGGCGGGTTGTTCCCCAGCTGCAACCTGGTCGTCCGGCGCTCGATCTACGAGGCCGTCGGCGGGTTCGACGCCTCGGCCGCTGAGCGGTGGGGCTTTCGCTGGACGCCCGGGGCCAAGGGCCTGGGCTTCGGCGAGGACACCCTGTTCGGCTGGACCGTCGCCCGCTCGCACCGGGCCGTGTACGAGGAGGACGCCCTGGTGCTGCACCGGGTGTTCCCGCCCGACCGGGGCGAGTGGTTCAGCCGGTCGTGGCAGATGGCGGCCTTCCCCGCCCTGGTGCGCGAGGTGCCCGAGCTGCGGGGCCCGCTGATCCGCCGGGGCGGCCAGTTCTCCCACCGCGACCGGTACGGCTTCTACGCCACGGTCGCGGCCGCCGTCGTCACCCGCGATGCCCGGGTGACCGGCGTGGTCGCCGCCGGCTGGGCCGCCCACCGGTTCCAGCAGACGCTGCGGCGGGCCCCGCTCCCGCTGGTCGACCGGGTGCGGGCCCTCCCGGTCCAGATGGCCATCGACGCCGTCCAGGGCACGGCGCTGGTCGTCGGCAGCATCCGCGCCAGGACACTCGTCCACTGACAGCCGGCCCCCGGACCCCCACCGCGCAGGAAGGTCGACCAGCGTCGTGGGAGGTTCCCGCGCGGTGGTGCGCCGCCCGCGGTGCACCACCGCGCCGGAACGTCCGCGGGCCCGTTCCCGCGCGGTGACAGGTCACAGGTGGTGCACCACCGCGCCGGAAGGTCGACCTGCGTGGGGAGCGCGCCAGGACACTCGTCCACTGAGGTCCCCCGGTGCCCCACCGCGCCGGAAGGTCGACCGGAGCGGTTGTCGCGCCAGGACCGGCGGCCGGGGAGGCGAACTCCCCGGGGTGAGCTCCACACTGATGCTGCGCGAGCGACTGGGACGGGCCAAGCGGGAGGTGCGGTCTCGGCTGTCACCGGTCCCGGGCCTCACCGACGCCGAGGTCCAGGACCTGAACCGGCGCTACAGCGGCCACCCGGCCTCGGGCCACACGCTGTGGACCACCGAGCGGCAGCGGGACGGGCTCCGGCTGCCGGACTTCCGCTCCGACAACCTCTACGTCTGGCAGCGGGCGACACCCGACGCCGCCTACGCCACCGCCTGGGCCCACGTGCAGGCCGAGTGCCGGCGCGACGTCGTCACGGCCCTCCACGAGAACGGCAGCTTCGGCGCCACCACGGTCACCGTCGACGGGCGGGTGCTGTCGCGGGACCTGGTCGACTCGATGCTCGAGCTCGACTTCCTGGCCGACAACGTCCCCGGGTTCACCGGGCCCGACCGGCTCCGGGTGCTCGACGTGGGCGCCGGCTACGGCCGCCTCGCCCACCGGGGCACGATCGCCTTCCCGCACCTCGACTGGCGCTGCGTCGACGCCGTGCCCATCTCGACGGTCCTGTGCCGCTGGCACCTCGACCACCTGGGCTCGCCGGCATCGGTGATCGAGCTGGACCACGTCGAGGCGACGGTCGCCCCCGGTGAGGTCGACCTGGCCGTCAACGTCCACAGCTTCAACGAGTGCCCGCTGTCGGCCATCCGCTGGTGGCTCGGCCTCCTGGCCGACCGGGACGTGCCCTGGCTGTTCCTGGTCCCCAACGACACCCAGGAGCTGACCAGCACCGAGGCCGACGGCTCCAAGCACGACTTCGGTCCCCTGCTCGCCGACGCCGGCTTCGAGCTGGCGGTGTCCCGGGCCAAGTACCGCGACGACGAGACCGCCCAGGCCGGCGGCGTCTACCCCGAGACCTACCTCCTCTACCGCCGCCGCTAGGACCACGAGGTGCCTGGCACCTCGTGGTCTCAGGACCACGAGGTGCCTGGCACCTCGTGGTCTCAGAAGCGGGGCTTGGCGAGGAAGGCGCGGTGGAGGTGGCCCTCGCGGGGGTCGCCGGCCAGGAGCTTGTGGCTGGCCCGGCGGGCGCGGGTGCGGACGTCGCCCTCGGTGCCCCGGTCGCCCATGGCCGGGCCGAAGCGGAGCAGGAAGCGCTTCGACTCCCGGGTGATCGAGAACCCGGCGACGTCGATCATCTGGCGCAGGCCGGCGGAGTTGGCCAGCCACCACTGGAAGTCGACCGACTCGCCCCGCAGCTCGCACCACGGCCGGGTCGGGCCCAGGACCTCGAGCGGGGCGTGGACGTAGTCGGCCGACACGAACCAGCCGTCGGTGACGCTCCGCACCGCGTCCAGGGCCCGCACGGGGTCACGCAGGTGGACCAGGAGCGAGCCGACCACGACGACGTCGAACGTCCCGATCTCGGCCGGGTCGAGGTCGTAGATGTTGCCGGCGACCCACTGGACCTTGGAGTCGAGCAGCTCGTGGAGCAGCCGGAACCCGGCGGGCCGGTCCTGCTGGCCGGTGCGCTTGGGGTCGAACCCCGGCTGGTTGCGGACCGACGGCGGGTAGTCGATGCCGCTCAGGTCGGGGACGTCGAGGGCGACGACCTCGGCCGCGCCCCGGCGCTCCATCTCGTAGGCGTAGAAGCCGTCCCAGGTACCGATGTCGAGGCAGCGCTTGCCCCGCAGGTCCGGGAAGGGGATGAGGGGAAGTGCGTGCCGGAGGTCGAACCATCCCGGTGTGTGCACTCCAGGAGCGACATCGATCGTGTGGTACCAGTCGAGGGC
>DATHEV010000564.1:0-3618 GCA_035318405.1 Iamia sp. | reverse complement strand
GAGCTGCCCGGCTTCGCCCCGTTCGTGCGTGGCGTGCGGGGCTCGATGTACGCCAACCGGCCCTGGACGATCCGCCAGTACGCCGGCTTCTCGACCGCCGAAGAGTCGAACGCCTTCTACCGGCGCAACCTCGCCGCCGGTCAGATGGGCCTGTCGGTGGCCTTCGACCTGGCGACCCACCGGGGCTACGACTCCGACCACCCCCGGGTCGAGGGCGACGTGGGCAAGGCCGGCGTCGCCATCGACTCGGTCGAGGACATGAAGATCCTCTTCGACGGCATCCCGCTGGAGAAGATGTCGGTGTCGATGACGATGAACGGCGCCGTGCTCCCCTGCCTGGCCAGCTTCATCGTCGCCGGCGAGGAGCAGGGGGTCGACCAGGCCCAGCTGTCCGGGACCATCCAGAACGACATCCTCAAGGAGTTCATGGTCCGGAACACCTACATCTACCCGCCCGAGCCGAGCATGCGGATCGTGTCGGACATCATCACCTACACGTCCGAGCACATGCCCCGGTACAACTCGATCTCGATCTCCGGCTACCACATGCAGGAGGCGGGGGCGACGGCCGACCAGGAGCTGGCCTTCACCATCTCCGACGGGCTCGAGTACGTCCGCTACGCCCTCGACCGGGGCCTCGACGTCGACCGCTTCGCCGGCCGGCTCAGCTTCTTCTTCGCCATCGGCATGGACTTCTTCATGGAGGTGGCCAAGCTCCGGGCCGCCCGCATCCTCTGGCACGAGGTCATGTCGTCGTTCAACCCGAAGTCGGCGAAGAGCCTGATGCTGCGGACGCACTGCCAGACCTCGGGCGTGTCGCTGACGGCCCTCGATCCGCACAACAACGTGATCCGCACCACCATCGAGGCCATGGCCGCGGTGATGGGCGGCACCCAGAGCCTCCACACCAACGCCTTCGACGAGGCCCTCGGGCTGCCCACCGACTTCAGCGCCCGCATCGCCCGCAACACCCAGCTGGTGATCCAGGAGGAGACCGGAATCCCCCACGTGGTCGACCCGCTGGGCGGCAGCTACTACGTCGAGGCGCTGACCAACGACCTGGTGGAGAAGGCCCGCACGCTCATGGCCGAGGTCGAGGCGCTGGGCGGCATGACCAAGGCCGTCGAGTCGGGCATGCCCAAGCTCCGCATCGAGGAGTCCGCGGCCCGCCGCCAGGCCCGCATCGACCGCGCCGAGGAGGTCGTCGTCGGCGTGAACAGGTACGTCGTCGAGAACCCCGAGCAGGTCGACGTCCTCGACATCGACAACCGGAGCGTGCTGGCCCAGCAGGTCGCCAAGCTGGAGCGGATCCGGGCGACCCGTGACCAGGCGGCGTGCGATGCGGCCCTCGCCGCGCTGCGCGACGGTGCGGCGGGCGACGGGAACCTGCTGGCGCTGTGCATCGACGCCGCCCGGGCCCGGGCCACCGTCGGCGAGATGAGCGATGCCATGGAGACCGTGTTCGGCCGGCACTCGGCCACGGTCCGTACGCTCGAAGGGGTGTACGGGAAGGGCTACGAGGGCGACGCCGGGTTCGAGGCCGTGCAGGCCGACATCGACGCCTTCGCCGCCGAGGAGGGCCGCCGGCCCCGCATGCTCGTCGTGAAGATGGGCCAGGACGGCCACGACCGCGGCGCCAAGGTGATCGCCACCGCCTTCGCCGACCTCGGCTTCGACGTCGACGTCGGCCCCCTGTTCCAGACCCCGGCCGAGGCGGCCCGCGACGCCGTCGAGAACGACGTCCACATCGTGGGCGTCTCGTCCCAGGCCGCCGGGCACAAGACCCTCGTCCCCCAGCTGCTCGAGGCCCTCCGGGCCGAGGGCGCCGACGAGATCCTCGTCGTCTGCGGCGGCGTCATCCCGCCCGGCGACTACCCGTTCCTGGAGCAGGCCGGCGTCGCCGCCGTCTTCGGCCCCGGCACCAACATCCCCGATGCCGCCACCAAGGTCCTCCAGCTCCTCCGCACCCGTTAGCCCGAGGCGCTCGCTCCGCTCGCGGCTGGGTCGTTAGCGCTGGGTTGGCGCACCGTTCGTAGCGTCGGGGACGCCACGTGGCCCGGAATCCCCCTCGGGTCTCACGGCAGGTGTCGTCCTGACCGCTGGGGGCGGATGGGACGACACCTGCCGGGCGCCGAAGCTCAGTCGGCGTCGTCGGAGCTGCGGTGGCGGAAGATGGGGTCGAGGTCGGGCTCGGCGAGGTGCTGGGCGGCGGTGACGCCCCAGAAGCCGCGGGGCGCGAGGAGGGCGTCGATGAACGCCTCCATGGCGGGGTGGAACGGCTCCCGGAGCTCGTGGAGCATGGCGAAGCTCTCCTCGACCGACCGGTGCGCCACCCCCGCCTCGGTGAGGTGGCGGTGGGCGACGCCCCAGGGCTCGGGCCCCGGCAGCTCGTAGTCGCCGGTCTGGAGGCCGAAGCGGTCGCTGAGGTAGAGGACCAGCCGCACGCTCTGGCGGTAGAGCCGCATGGCCGGGCCCCGCTCGGCCCCGGGCGTGATGGCGATGTGGTCGATGGCGGCGTCGGTGACGACGCCCAGGGCCGTGATCCACGAGTGGCCCCGGTGCTTCGACCGCCACAGCACGAGCATCGGGAGCGAGCTGTGCGACTCGAAGATGTCGGCGCACCACCGCTCCCAGTCGCGGAACATGGCGTCCAGCTCGGTGGTGTCGCCGTCGGGGCCGCTGTGGCTGAGGATGAGCGACACCGGGGTGATGCGGGCGTCGGTCAGGTCGTCGAGCAGGAGCAGCTGGCTCTCGCGCTCCTTGTAGGCGGCGCTGAGCGTGGGGAGGTAGCCGATGACGAGGCCGAGCGTCCCCAGGCCGTCCATCGCCGCCAGGATCGAGAACGCCTTGGTCAGCGTCGAGCCCGGCAGGAGGTCGCCAAAGCCGATCGAGAAGTAGGCGACGCCGGAGTAGTAGAAGGCGTCGCCCACGCTCTCGGGCGGCACCGAGAACTGGCTGCGCACGCCCCACCAGACGAGGCCCCAGCCGGCGATCGACGCCGTCGTCCACACCAGCAGCAGGCCGATGAACGACGCCGGGCCGAACAGCCCGAGCGCCTGCTCCCGCCGGTGGTCGTCGTCGATGCGGGCGCACAGCCACCGGTACGACCGCCAGGTCACGGCGTAGTAGACGCCGCTCAGGCTCCACCCGAGTCCGGCCAGGTGGGTGGCCAGCAGCGTGTCGAAGGCGTCGAGCAGCGTCACCAGGACGAGCAGCAGCCCGACCACCACCAGCACCACGTCGAGCACGTCCACGCGGTGAGTCTGGCGCGGGTACGGTGCCGCTCGTCGCACGGGCGGCGGAAAGGGCATGGGGGTCGAATGGGTCTCTCGAAGATGGCGCGCCGCAGCGCGCTCGCCGTGGCCGTGGCGCTGGTGGCGCCGATCGGGGTGGTGGCCACGACGGCCGCACCCAGCGGAGCGGCCCTGCCGGCCTGCACCAAGACGTGGACGGCCACCAACGGCGGGTCGTGGGACATCGGCGCCAGCTGGTCCGGCGGCACGGTCCCGCTCCCGACGGATCACGTGTGCATCACGACCGCCGGCACCTACACGGTCACCCTGCCGGACGGCGGCCTCGCGGTCACCGTCGCCTCGCTGACCCTCGGGGCCTCGTCGG
>DATHEV010000563.1:0-4232 GCA_035318405.1 Iamia sp. | reverse complement strand
ACGACTTCTTCCTCGGCCCGAAGCGCAACGCGCTCGAACCGGGTGACCTCATCGCGGCGGTTCGGGTGCCCATGCGGCGCGGGCCGCAGGACTACCTCAAGGTCGGCGTGCGCAACGCCATGGTGATCGCGGTGGCGTCGGTGGCCCTCGTGGTCGACGCGCCGCTCCGGCGGGTCGGCGTGGGGCTCGGGTCGGTCGGCCCCGTGCCCCTCGTGGCCCCCGACGCCGGTGCCTTCGCGGTGGAGGCGATCGACTGGGAGGCCGGGACCCTCGCCGAGACCGACGCCGCCCGGCGCTTCGGCGAGCTGGTCGCCGCCGCCAGTGCCCCGATCGACGACCACCGCAGCACCGCCGCCTACCGCCGCCACGCCGTCGGCGTCATGGCCGCCCGGGCCCTGCGCGACGCCTTCCCGAGTCCGACCGAGGCGGCCGCATGACGACCCCCTACCGGTTGGTCGTGAACGGGGACGAGCGGACCGTCGAGGACGCCTGGCTGGGCGAGAGCCTCCTCCACGTGCTGCGCGAGCGGCTCGAGCTGCCCGGCGCCAAGGGCGGCTGCGAGCAGGGCGAGTGCGGGTCGTGCTCGGTGCTGGTCGACGGCGAGCTGGTGTGTGCCTGCCTGGTCCTCGCCGCCGCGGCCGTCGGGTCCGAGATCACCACCGTCGAGGGGCTCCAGCCCGAGCGGGGCGACTTCACCGACGTCCAGCAGGCCTTCGTCGACGAGGGCGCGGTGCAGTGCGGGTTCTGCACGCCGGGTCTGGTCATGGCCGTCCACGCCCTGCTCGACGAGGTACCCGAGCCCACCGACCTCGAGGTCCGGGAGGCCATCAGCGGGAACCTCTGCCGCTGCACCGGCTACGGCCGGGTGCTGGCCGCGGTCGACGCCGCCGTCGAGGTCCGCCGCCCGTCGCGGGCCGGCCAGTGAGCGAGCGCAGCGAGCGAACCAGACGGCACAGCTGTGTCTTCGACGGCGGAGCTCGCGGAGCCGTCCGCGGTCATCGGTGCTCCCCGACCGCCGCACGGCCCGTTGGGTCCCACCCCCCGGCAGCGCACCGATGACCGACACGACGACGGCCACCGGCGTCCGCACGGGCACGCCCGGCGGGGTCGGCGTCGACGCCCCCCGGCCCGACGGCGGCCCCAAGGTGCGGGGCGAGTTCGCCTTCAGCGGCGACCTCTGGGCCGACGGCATGGTGTGGGGCGCGACCCTGCGCTCGCCCCATGCCGCGGCCCGCATCCGCAGCATCGACACCGGTCCGGCGCTGGAGGTGCCCGGCGTGCTGGCCGTGGTCACCGCCGACGACCTGCCCGGCTCGAAGTACTACGGCCTCGAGCACCGCGACCAGCCCGTCTTCGCCTGGGAGGTGGTGCGCTACGCCGGCGAGCCGGTGGCCGCGGTGGCCGCCGATCACCCGGAGACGGCCCGCCGCGCCCTGCGGGCCATCGTCGTCGACTACGAGGTCACCGCCCCCCTCACCGACGCCGAGGCGGCCATCGAGGCCGACCCGATCCACCCCGACGGCAACGTCTTCCGCCACATGTGGGTCCGCAAGGGCGACCCCGACGCCCGCGGCCCCGTCGTGGTCGAGGGCACCTACGAGATCGGCATGCAGGACCAGGCCTTCATGGGCCCCGAGGCCGGCCTGGCCATCCCCGGCGACGACGGCGGCATCGACCTCGTCGTGTCGACCCAGTGGCTCCACAACGACCGCGACCAGATCGCCGAGTGCCTCGCCCTCCCGCCCGAGCGGGTGCGCATGACCCTCGGCGGCGTGGGCGGCGCCTTCGGCGGGCGGGAGGACGTCAGCTTCCAGGTCCACGCCGCGCTGCTGGCCCAGGTGACCGGGCGGCCGGTGAAGGTCATGTACTCCCGCGAGGAGTCGTTCCTCGGGCACGTCCACCGCCACCCGGCGTCGATCTGGATGCGTCACAGCGCCGAGCCCGACGGCACCCTCGTCAGCTTCGAGGCCCGGATCCTCCTCGACGGCGGCGCCTACCGGTCGTCGAGCTACCACGTGGTGGCCAACGCCTCGTGCTTCGCGGCCGGGCCCTACAACACGCCCAACGCCGTGGTCGAGGGCATCGGCGTGCGCACCAACAACCCGCCCTGCGGGGCCATGCGCGGCTTCGGCGCTGTCCAGGTCTGCTTCGCCCACGAGGCCCAGATGGACCGGCTGGCCGACGCCTGCGGGGTCGACCGCGTCGAGCTACGGGTGCTGAACGCCATGGGCACCGGCGACACGCTGCTGACCGGCCAGGTGGTCGCCGGCGCCCTGCCCACCGCCGAGGTCATCCGGGCCACCGCCGCGCTGCCCGTGCCCTCGCTCGACCCGGCCGGGTCGCAGGCCGACGACGATCCCATGTCGCTCCCCGGCGGGGCCGGCCGCACGGCGTCGTCGGGCGACGTCGTGCGGGCGACGGGGTTCGCGGTGGGGTTCAAGAACCTGATGTACGCCGAGGGCTACGACGACGACTCCCACGCCGCCTGCCGGCTGGAGGGGGGCATCGCCACCGTCACCTGTGCCGCGGCCGAGGTCGGGCAGGGCTTCGTCACCCTCGCCCAGCAGATCACCCGCGAGGTGCTCGGCATCGCCGACGTGCTGCTGGCGCCGGCGGAGACGGCCACCATCGCCACGGCCGGGTCGACCTCGGCCAGCCGCCAGACGTGGATGTCGGGTGGGGCGGTGGAGAAGGCGGCTCGAGCCGTGCGCGAGCAGGTCGTGGCCCACGTCGCCGGGCTCACCGGCGCGGCCGAGGCCGACCTGCGGCTGCGGGGCGGGCGGGTCGTCTCGGCCACGGATGCGGTGCCGGTCGACATCGGGCTGGACGAGCTGGCGCTGGCGTTCGAGGCGTCGGTCCGGTTCCAGCACCGCCAGACCTTCCCGCTCGATGCCGACGGCCAGGGCGACGCCCACGTGTCGATGGCCTGCGCCGCCCATCGGGCCACCGTCGACGTCGACCCCGAGCTGGGGCTGGTCCGGGTCGTCGAGATCGCCACCGCCCAGGACGTGGGCCGGATCCTCAACCCCACCGCCGCCCTGGGCCAGATCGAGGGCGGCATCGCCCAGGGCGTGGGCCTGGCCACGATGGAGGAGGTCGTCCTGGTCGACGGCAAGCCCCGCAACCCGTCCTTCACCGACTACCTGATCCCCACGGCCCTCGACATGCCCGCGGTGCGCGTGGCGTGGGTCGAGGAGCCCGAGCCCGACGCACCCTTCGGGGCCAAGGGCGTGGGCGAGCCGCCGGTCATCAGCTCGACGCCCGCCGTCGTCGCCGCCGTGCGCACCGCCACCGGGCGGGACCTCCGGCGGGTGCCGATGCTGCCCGCCGACATCGCCGGGCTCTCGCCGAACCCCTCCGAGGCGAACCGGTGATCAGATCCGGCGGCTTCCCGCCTGATCTGATCGCCAGTTCCGGGGGTTCGGGCTGATGGGGGACGACCTGCGGATCTCGTGGGCGCGCCTGCGGGGTCGGCTCGACGCGCTCGGGGCCATCGGGTCGACCGGCGACGGCGGCTGTGCCCGGCTGGCCCTGACCGACGCCGATCGCGAGGGCCGCGACCTGGTCGTGACCTGGATGCGGGAGCTGGGCCTGCGGGTCGACGTCGACGGCGTCGGCAACGTCACCGGCACGTGGCCGGCCGACAGCACCGAGCCTCCGGTCCTGACCGGATCGCACATCGACACCGTCCGCACCGGCGGGATCTACGACGGCAACCTCGGCGTCCTCGCCGGGCTGGAGGCCGTCGAGACGATCATCACCAGCGGGGTGGCGCTGGCCCGGCCGGTGGCGGTGGCGTTCTTCACCAACGAGGAGGGGGCCCGCTTCGCCCCCGACATGTTCGGCTCGCTGGTGTTCGTGGGCGGGCTCCCGCTGGAGGAGGCGCTCGACACGGTGGGCGTCGACGGCGCCGTCGTGGGCGACGAGCTGGAGCGCATCGGCTACGTCGGCCCGATGCCGTGCCCGGCCCGCCCCCCGGCCGCCTTCGTCGAGCTCCACATCGAGCAGGGCCCGGTGCTCGAGGCGATGAAGAAGCCGGTCGGCGTCGTGCTCGGCACGATGGGCGTCGAGCGTCACAACCTCCGGTTCATCGGCCAGGCCGCGCACTCCGGTGCGGCGCCGATCCACCTCCGCAAGGATGCGTTCCTCGCGGCGGCGGAGTTCGCGCTCGCGTGCCGCGAGATCAGCATCAAGTACTCGGGCAAGACGCCGCGGACGCGCGTCGTCGCGAC
>DATHEV010000562.1:0-2825 GCA_035318405.1 Iamia sp. | reverse complement strand
CGGCGTGCTCGGCCCACGCCGGGACGCCCCGGCGCTCGGCCACCAGCGAGAAGATCCAGGCGATGCGCAGGGAGTACTGCTGCATCAGGGCGACGAGCTCGGCGTTGTCGGCCGCCGTCGCCAGCGCCGTGTGGAAGTCGTTGTTGAGCGGGGCCAGGGCGTCCCAGCGCCCGTTGGTCACGGCCTGGTCGCCGGCGCTGAGGACGGCGTCGAGGGCCACCAGGTCGGCGTCGGTGCGGCGCATCGCCGCCAGCCGGGCGGCCGTGCCCTCGAGGGCGATCCGCACCTCGTAGCAGTGGAGGGCGTCGCGCACCGAGACCTCGGCGACGGTGGCGCCCTTGCGGGGGGCGAGCTCGACGAAGCCCTCCCGCACCAGCTGGCGGATGGCGTTGCGGACCGGGCCGCGGGACACACCCATCTCCTCGGCCAGGGTGGACTCGACCAGGCGGGACCCGGGCTTGAGCCGGCCGGTGACGATCCACGTCCGGAGCTGCTCGCAGACCATGGCCTCGAGGGTGCGGTGCCGGTTCCCCAGGGGTGGAGCCAGCGCCTCGTCGTCCACGTGGCCTCCTTCCGGGGTCGTTCCGAGTCGTCGGGACTTTCGGATACAATGTACCATCTCACCGTGACCGATCGCGCTCCCCAACCGGCCGCCGCCCCCGACCGCACCCGCCGGTGGTGGGTGCGCACCATCGGGGTGGGCATCGCCGCCGGGTTCCTGTCCGGGCTCTTCGGCGTGGGGGGCGGGATCCTGATGGTCCCGGCCATGGTCCTGCTCCTCGGGATGGAGCAGCGCCGCTCGCACGGCACCTCGCTGACCGCCATCCTCCCGATCGCCATCTCGGGGACGATCGGCTACTCGGTCGAGGGCAGCGTCGACTGGCCGGTGGCGATGTGGCTGACCGTCGGCTCGGCCGGGCTGGGCGCGGTGATCGGCACCCACCTGCTCCACGTCCTGCCCCGCCGGGCCCTGGCGTACGGCTTCGCCGGCCTGCTGGTGGCCACCGCCGTCCGCATGGCCCTCGACAACAGCCAGGCCGGGGGACGGGCGGGGCTGACCGTCGCCACCGTGCTGATCCTGGTGGCCATCGGCGTGGTGACCGGCACCCTCGCCGGCCTGCTCGGGGTGGGCGGCGGCATCGTGGTCGTGCCCGTCCTGGTCGTGGGGCTGGGCCTGCCGGCGGCGGTGGCCAAGGGCACCTCGCTGGCCATGGTCGTGCCCACCTCGCTGGTCGGGACCTGGCGCAACGTCAAGGCCCACAACACCGAGCTGACGACGGCGGCGGTGATGGGCGTGGCCGGCCTGGCCTCGTCGTTCGCCGCCACCAAGATCTCGGTGGGCCTCGACGAGACCCTGTCCAACCGGCTCTTCGGCGCCCTGCTGCTCCTCGTGGCCGTGTCGATGTTCCGCAAGGAGCGGCGGGCGGCGCGGGCCGAGGCCACGGCGGAGACGACCGCGGCCGTCGAGGCCCCGACGGTGGCTCCGGCGACCGGGTCTTGACCCAGCGTTCGTCGTTGGTATTCTGTATACGATCGTTCCCCGCGCTCAGCGACGACGGAGACCCCGCGTGCCCGACATCCACTTCACGACCAGCGGCAAGACGGTGCCGTTCCCCGAGGGCGAGGACGTCAACATCCTCCGGATCTCGATCCGCCACGAGGGCGGCCTGCCCTGGCGCTGCGCCAGCGGCAACTGCGGGACGGACCGCATCGTCGTCACCGAGGGGGCCGAGCACCTGAGCCCCGCCCGCCGGCGGGAGCGGGAGCGGCTGGGCGAGGAGCTGATGGCCCAGGGCTACCGGCTCGCCTGCCAGACCTACACCAGCGGCAACTGCTCGGTGGTGTGGGACCCGGACCAGAAGGGCCTCGACGAGGACTCGGCCGCCGGCCGCAAGCTCAAGGACCGGTGGCTGGGCACCGCCGACTCGGCATGAGCGAGCGCAGCGAGCGAATCAGACGACACAGCTCTGTCTTCGTCGGCGGAGCGAGCGCAGCGAGAGGAGCCGGCGGGGCTCATCGGCGTCCCGTGACGGCGGTCCGACCGGATGTTGCCCACGATCGGATGGCACGTCGATGACCCACGAGGCGCTCGGGGCGGTGTCGGCCCCGCCGTTCCGCGCTCTGGCCGCCCGGTCGGACCTCGAACCGGCGGGCAAGCTCGTCGTCACCGTCGACGGCGTGGAGGTGCTGCTCCTCGTCCACGAGGACCGGGTCGTCGCCCTGGCCAACCGCTGCATCCACCGCGACCGCGAGCTGTCCCAGGGCTTCCTGCTCAAGGGGCGGATCGTGTGCCCCGGCCACCAGTGGTCGTTCGCCCTGGAGGACGGCTTCTGCAAGGAGCGCGACCGCAGCCAACCCGTCTACGAGACGAGAGTCGTCGACGGCACCATCGAGGTGGCGATCTGACCGGACTGTCGCACCCCTTCTCTAGGGTGAAGGTGTGGAGGACGGTCGCGAGCTGAACCCCTCGCAGCAGGAGACGCTCGACCGGCTCAGGGCTGGTCCGGCCGATCGACCGACCTTCGACCCCGATCTTCGCGATCGGCTCCGCCGCACCCTGGAGGAGGAGCTCAGCGGACCGGCCACCGCGGTCCCCGATGGCGACAAGGTCCACGTGAGCAAGCACGCACTGGCGGGCGTGCACGGTTGCGAGGCGAGGTGGAAGGCCGAGGACGACCAGCCCTTCGAGGCCTCCGTCCCCGTGGTCGTCGGATCCGTCGCGCACAAGGCGATCGAGCTCAGCCTGAACCTGCCGACCGCCGTCGAACCGGCCGAACTGGTCGATCGTGCTCTCGCTCGGTTGGCGGGCTCGGAGCGATGGATGG
>DATHEV010000561.1:0-2409 GCA_035318405.1 Iamia sp. | reverse complement strand
CGCGGCGGCATGGGGTCGCTGGTCACCCACGCGGCCCTGGGCCGTCTCGACGGTGCCGGCCGCCAGGTCGATGGTGATCCGGTCCCCGTCCTGCACCCCGGCGAGGGGTCCACCGGTCGCGGCCTCGGGGGTCACCGCGCTCACGGTCACCACCCCCGGCCGGGCCGGCGCCCGACCATCCGTGACCAGGGCAACACTCTGAGCGGGTGACGACTGGGCAACCCACAGGTCGAGGAGACGCTCGCAGGACGGCATGCCCGGCCCGCCGCGTGGCCCCTGCCCCCGCAGCACGAGGACGGCCCCGGGTTCGAGGCCACCGCTCTCGAGCAGGGCGCACGCCTCCTCCTCCGACTCCGTCACGCGGGCGGGGCCCGAGACGGTGGTGACCTCGAGGGGGGCCTGGGCCAGCGCGCCGCCGGGCGCGAGCGAGCCGCGCAGCGGCATCAGCTGGCCGGCCGTCGTGGTCGCCAGGGAGAGGACGTCGACCGCGACGCCACACTCGTTGGCGATGGCGGCGAGGTGGAGCAGCGCCTCCGCCGACGCCGGACCGGCGGCGGCACCGGCCGCCACGGCCAGCGCGGCCGCCGACACGGAGGCCCGCGGCCGGGTCCCGGTGCGGAGGCGGTCGGCGAGCACGGCCGCGGCCTCGTCGCCGACGGCGCGGACCGACGTCGCCGTCGGGGCATCGGTGCCGGTTCCGGCCGTCAGGCCGAGCGAGGCCAGCGCCGCGACGGTCGCGGCGGCGTCGGTCGCGCCGGGCCGATCGTCGTTCTCGAGGACGGGGACGAGGACGAACGGCACGTCCAGCCGGCAGGCCGCCATCGCCAGGCCCGCCAGGGCGATCGACGACGCGCCCACGCCCACCAGGGCGTCGTAGCAGTGGCCCCGGACGGTCAGCTCGACGGAGTCGGCGATCAGCTCGCGGCTCACGAGCAGCGGCGCCGACGGCGAGCTTTCCCGGTCGAAGCCGGGGATCGTCGTGAACTCGCGGGGCGTCAGCTCGTACCCCCACAGCTGCTCCTTGACCCGCTCGGCGACGGCCCGGACGTCGTCGTGGATGGCGACGGTGTCGTCCCACGCCGTCACCACGCCCACGTGGGGCTGGTGGATCTCCTCGGTCGTGAGCCCCATGGCGTAGTAGAAGACGCGATGGAACGAGTTGGCCACGCCCTCGGTCGTGTGCCGGCTGGGCAGGAGCGCCTTCGACCAGGTCATCGGCCGGCCTCCGGGGCCGGGCCGGGGTGGGTGACCGCGCCCGATCGGGCCGGGCCCACCGTCCGGGCGTACTTCCAGATCGTCCCCGAGCGGTAGTCGGTCTCGCTCGGCGTCCACGCCGCCCGGCGGGCCGCCAGCTCCTCCTCCGACAGCTCGACGTCGATCGTCTGGGCGTCCAGGTCGACGCGCACGATGTCGCCCGCGCGGAGGAGGCCGATCGGGCCGCCCACGGCCGCCTCCGGCCCCACGTGGCCGATCGAGAAGCCCCGGGTCCCGCCGGAGAAGCGGCCGTCGGTGATCAGGGCGACCTTCTCGCCGGCGCCCTGCCCGTAGATCGCCGCCGTGACGGCCAGCATCTCGCGCATGCCCGGGCCGCCCCGCGGCCCCTCGTTGCGGACGACGAGCACGTCGTCGTCGACGTACTCGCGGTTCAGGACGGCCTCCATGCAGTCCTCCTCGCACTCGAAGATCCGCACCGGGCCCCGGTGCACGGTCCGCTCGAGGTGGGCCACCTTGATGACGGCGCCCTCGGGGGCGAGGTTGCCGTGGAGGATCTTGAGCCCGCCCCGGGGCTCGAACGGTGTGGCGATGGGGGCGATCACGTCCTGGTCCTCCACGAAGGCGACGTCGGCGTAGCACTCGCTCATCGTCCGCCCGGTGACGTTCGTGCAGGATCCGTCGAACAGCCCGGCGTCGAGGAGCATCCGGATGACGACGGGCACCCCGCCGGCCCGGAAGAAGTCGAGCGACGTGTACCTCCCGACCGGCTGGAGGTCGGCGACGTACGGCGTCCGGGCGAACACCGCATCCATGTCGGCGAGGGTGAAGTCGATGCCGCACTCGTGGGCGATGGCCGGCAGGTGCAGCGTGGCGTTGCTGGAGCCCCCGGTGGCCGCCACCACGGCGGTGGCGTTCTCCAGGGCGGCGCGGGTGACGATGTCGCGGGGACGGATGCCGGTCCGCAGCTGGTCGACGGCCACCACGCCGCTCTCCCGGGCGAAGCGATCGCGGGCGTCGTAGACGGCCGGCGGCCCGGCGGAGCCGGGGAGGGCCAGGCCCAGCGCCTCCGACACGCACGCCATGGTGTTGGCGGTCGCCTGCACCCCGCACGATCCCGCCGACGGCTCCGACGCGGCCTCCAGCTCGGCCAGCTCCTCCTCGCTGATCACACCGGTCGAGAACCGGCCGAGGCCC
>DATHEV010000560.1:0-4462 GCA_035318405.1 Iamia sp. | reverse complement strand
TGCGCTCGGTACCGACGACCGGCCCGACCACGCCCAGCGCCACCACCGCGACCACCACGAGCACCGAGATCAGGACGATCAGGTGCCGCAGCCCCATCCGGAGCTTCACGGGCTAGGCCTTCGCCCCGGCCGCGGCCTTGGCCTTGGCCTTCTGCTCCTTCTTCCAGGCCCGGACCCGGTCGAACGCCTCGCGCGAGTCGACGTCGGCCACCGACAGCCGGCGCCCGTCGCCGAAGGCACCGGCGGCCTCCTCCCAACCGGCGGGCCGGAAGCCCATCCGCTTGGCCAGGAGGGCGATGAAGATCTGGGCCTTGTCCGGCCCGAAGCCGGGCAGGGCGAGCAGTCGGCGCAACAGGTCGGCGCCGTCGGCGGCCTCGGTCCAGAGGGCCTCGGCCCGGCCGCCGTGGTGCTCGACGATCGCCGCGCACACCGCCTGGGTCCGCTCGGCGAAGGCCTTGGGGAAGCGGTGGAGGGCGGGCGGGCCCTTGAACATGACCAGCATCTGCTCGGGGTCGGCGGTGGCGATGGCGGCGGCGTCGAGGCGTCCGCCGCCCATCCGCTCGGCCAGGTCGTACGGGGATCGGAAGGCCTTCTCCATCGGGATCTGCTGGTCGAGCAGCATCCCGATCAGGAGGGCCAGCGGGTCGGCCAGCAGCAGCTCGTCGGCCGCGTCGTCGCCGGTGACGGGGAACATCGGTGCAGCCACGGCCGTGACGGTAGCGGCCACGGCTGGCTGGCACCGCCGGCAGTGGGCCGTCGCCTACGGTCGGGCCGATGCCCGCGCCCGTCCGTCGCCGCCACCGCCGGCTGGGTGCGGTGGTCGTGGCCGCCCTCCTGCTCGGCGCCTGCTCGAGCGGTGACGACGGGGCGTCGGAGGGCGACGAACCCACGGCCGCGGCCACCGGCGATCGGGTCGCGGTCACCGAGGACGACCTCGGGCCCTTCACCGAGGTCGACGCCGACGACGTCGCCGGCCCCGGCACCCCCCTCGGCGGCGGGCTGGCGGTCCCCGACGGCGCCCTCCTCCAGGGCGCCGCCTTCCCCGACCTCGTCGGCGGCGGGTTCCGGGCCCTCCTCCTGGTCACCGGTGACCCGGTCGACGTCTTCGACGCCGTTGCCGGCCAGGCCACGGGCCTGGGGATGCAGGGCTCCGCCGGCTGTCTGGGGGCCGAGACGCTGGTCGGCTGTCAGGCGCTCTTCGTCGACGAGGCCGACGGCGAGAGCCTGGCCGTCACCGTCACCCGCCGGATCGACCCCTTCACCGGCGTGGTCTCCGGCGTCGGGATGCTCTACCGGCCGCCCGGCAGCGAGGACGGCGGCGGCGAGGGCGCCGCCACCAACGAGCCGACCACACCGCTGGCCGAGGTCGACCTGCCCGATCCCGTGCCCGTTCCCGCGCCCGAGGACGTGGCCCTGGCCGTGCGGTCCCCGGGCTCGCCCATGCGCAGGATCGAGGTGGGCAGCGAGCTGGTGGGCCTGCCCGGACCGTGCGCCTGCGTCGGCGGCGGCTGGTCGATCGTGGTCCGCCTCGAGGGCGTCGAGCGCGACGTCCTCCACGGCTACGCCCGTCAGTTCACCGACCTCGGCGAGGTGCCCGACCTCGAGGACCGCCACGGCGACGACCTCACCCTGATCGGCGTCCGCGTCGGCGAGGGCGACGCCACCGCCGAGATCCGCGCCTTCCTCCCCGACGACGGCCGCGCCTACGCCATCATCTCCGTCCGCCCCGGCTGAAGGTCGCGATCCCACGAGGTGCCAGGCACCATGTGGGAGCTGGACGAGTGGCGATCATCGGTACCGACGCCCACATGGTGCCTGGCACCTCGTGGGCGGGAGACCTACCGGGTCCAGGGTGGGGCGACATCGGGGTCGATGCCGTGGCGGGCGGCGGCCTTGGCGGCCTCGGAGGGGTCGATGGCGCCCTCACGGGCGAGCGAGGAGAGGACGGCGACGACGACGTGGCCGGTGTCGGTCTCGAAGAAGGTTCGGAGGGCTTCGCGGGTGTCGGAGCGGCCGAAGCCGTCGGTGCCGAGGGCGGTGTAGGGGCGGGGGACCCAGCGGGAGATCTGGTCGGGGACGGCGGCCATGTAGTCGGTGACGGCGACGACGGGGGCGTTGCTGGTGCCGAGGAGCTGGGCGACGCGGGGCTGGCGGCGGGCTTCGGTGGGGTGGAGTCGGTTCCAGCGCTCGGCGGCCAGGGCCTCCTCGCGCAGCTGCTTCCAACCCGGGGCGCTCCACAGGTCGACACCGATGCCGTGGTGGTCGGCCAGCTCGGCCTGGGCCGCGGTGGCGGCGAGGTGGGCGGTGCCGGAGAACAGGATCGAGGCCTGGACCTCGGTGCCGTCGGGGGCGTCCCGCCACTTGTACAGGCCCTCGACGATGCCGTCGACCGCACCCTCGGGCATGGCCGGCATGGGGTGGTTCTCGTTGTAGAGGGTGAGGTAGTAGAAGACGTCGCGGCTGTCGGGGCCGTACATGTCGGCGATGCCGTGGCGGATGAGGGCGGCGACCTCGTAGGCGAAGGCGGGGTCGTAGGCCTTGCAGACCGGGACGGTGGAGGCGAGGACGTGGCTGTGGCCGTCCTGGTGTTGGAGGCCTTCGCCCATCAGCGTGGTCCGCCCGGCGGTGGCGCCGAGGAGGAAGCCCTTGGCTCGGTGGTCGGCAGCTTGCCAGATGAGGTCGCCGACGCGCTGGAACCCGAACATGGAGTAGAAGACGAAGAACGGGACCATGGGGACGCCGCGGGTGGCATAGGAGGTGGCTGCGGCGGTCCAGGAGGCCAGTGAGCCGGCCTCGGTGATGCCCTCCTCGAGCAGCTGGCCGTCGACCATCTCGGTGTAGCTGAGGAGCAGGGAGTGGTCGACGGGTTCGTACTTCTGGCCCTGTGAGGCGTAGATGCCGAACTCCTTGAACAGCGAGTCCATGCCGAAGGTGCGGGCCTCGTCGGGGATGATCGGCACCATGCGGCGGCCGAACCCCTCGGTGCGGGCCAGGGCCCGCAGCAGCCGGGTGAAGGCCGTGGTGGTGCTGGCCGCCTGCGTGCCGGAGCCGGCCAGCAGCTCGGTGAAGGCGTCGTCGGGCGGCAGCTCGAGCGGGCGCTTGACCCGCACGACCCGCTTGGGGAGCGACCCGCCCAGGGCGGTGCGCCGCTCCATCAGGTAGGTGTGCATGGCGCTGCCCTCGGCCGGCCGGTAGTACGGCGGCTCGGCGTCGTCGGACAGCGCCTCCTCGGGGATCTCGTCGTGGAGGAAGAGCCGCTCGCGCAGGCTCCGCAGCTGGGTGAGGGTCATCTTCTTGATCTGGTGGGTGGCGTTGCGAGCCTCGACGCCCTCACCGAGGGTCCAGCCCTTGATCGTCTTGGCCAGGATCACCGTGGGCGCGCCCCGCTGCTCGACCGCCGCCCGGTAGGCGGCATAGAGCTTCTGGTAGTCGTGGCCGCCGCGGGGCAGGTTGCGCAGGTCCTCGTCGCTCAGGTGGTCGACCATGGCCCGCAGACGGGGGTCAGGACCGAAGAAGTGGTCGCGGATGTGGGCCCCGTCGGACATGGCGTAGCGCTGGAAGTCGCCGTCGACGGTCGAGTTCATCTTATCCAACAGCACACCGTCGACGTCTTGGGCCAGCAGCTCGTCCCACTTCGAGCCCCAGATGACCTTGATGACGTTCCAGCCGGCGCCCCGGAACACGGCCTCGAGCTCCTGGATGATCTTGCCGTTGCCCCGCACCGGCCCGTCGAGCCGCTGGAGGTTGCAGTTGACCACCCACACCAGGTTGTCGAGCCGCTCCCGGCCGGCGAGGGCCACCGCGCCCAGGGTCTCGGGCTCGTCGGTCTCGCCGTCGCCGACGAAGCACCAGATGCGGGTCTCGTCGGTGGCGTCGATCTGGCGGGCGTGGAGGTAGCGGTTGAACCGGGCCTGGTAGATCGACGAGATCGGGGCCAGGCCCATCGACACCGTCGGGTACTCCCAGAACTCCGGCATCAACCGCGGATGCGGATACGACGAGAGGCCCCGGCCCCGGAGCTCGCGGCGGAACCCGTCGAGCTGCTCCTCGTCGAGACGGCCCTCGAGGAAGGCCCGGGCGTAGATCCCCGGGGCGGCATGGCCCTGGATGTGCACCGCGTCGCCGGCCCGCCCGCCGTCCTTGCCCCGGAAGAAGTGGTTGAACCCCACCTCGTAGAGCGACGCCGACGACGCGTAGGTGGCCAGGTGCCCACCGATGCCGTCGGCCGCCTTGTTGGCCTTGATCACCATCACTGCCGCGTTCCAGCGGATGTAGGCCCGGATGCGCTGCTCCATGGCGGCATCGCCGGGGAACCAGTACCGCAGCGCCTGCTCGCCCGCCGGGATGGTGTTGATGTACGGCGTCCGCACCGGCGCCGGGATCCCGAACTGGAGCTCGTGGCTGCGTTCCAGGAGCTTCTGCATCAGGAACTCGGCCCGGCTCCGGCCCTTCACGCTCGCCA
>DATHEV010000559.1:0-12358 GCA_035318405.1 Iamia sp. | reverse complement strand
CGCCGACGCCGTCCTCGGCTGGAGCTCGTCGCTGGCCGTGAGCATGCAGGCCGCCGTCACCAGCTCGTCGGTCACCTCCATGCGGGGCAACACCGGCGAGAGCTGGCAGATGAACTTCAGCGGCGAGGGCCAGGTCATCGTCCAGCCGGCCGAGATGATGCCGCCGTTCAACGCCATGGCCACCAACGCCCAGGGCGTCCCCAGCAGCCTGGGCGACCTCTTCGGCACCGGCTTCGCCGGCAACAGCCCCTTCGGCGGCCAGCAGTAGCGCTGAGCCACGGCATGTCGCTCGAGGACGACTACTCGCGGCTGCGTCCCGACC
Source organism: Iamia sp. (assembly GCA_035318405.1). Lineage (GTDB taxonomy): Bacteria > Actinomycetota > Acidimicrobiia > Acidimicrobiales > Iamiaceae > Iamia. Next base: position 12,036 of record DATHEV010000559.1, on the reverse strand, counting down.
TCGAGCGCCTCGATGCCGAGGTTCGCTTTGGGCTCACAAGAGCGCTCAGCTCGACGCGCCTCAAGATCCACTCCGTGACCAGCCGGGTGAAGGCCCTCGACAGCATCGAGAAGAAGGCAACGACCAAGGGCTACGAGGATCCGTTGCAGCAGTCCCCCGATCTGGTGGGGGCCCGCGTCGTCTGCCTCTTCCTGGCGGATCTGCCGTCGGTGAAGGACGCTGTCTACCGGACCTTCCAGGTCCTCGAGGACGAGGACAAGGTCAGCGGTGGTCCTGTCTCGGAGTTCGGCTACATGTCTCACCACCTGGTGTGCCGGCTCGGGCAGGATCACAGCGGACCTCGGTATGCCGAGTTGGGGGAGATCCGCTTCGAGATCCAATGCCGCACGATCTTGATGGATGCCTGGGCGAACGTCTCCCACCACCTCGCCTACAAGGGCATGGCGAGCGTCCCCGATGACCTTCAGCGCGACTTCGCGGCGCTGAGCGGCCTCTTCTTCGTGGCTGATCGCCAGTTCGAGCAGCTCGCCGATGCGGCTGACCAGGTCCAGAAGGACGCAGTGGAGCGCCTCAATGACGGGGAACCGCTGCATTCGATCCGCCTGGATCATGCGAATCTGGGAGCGTGGCTCTCGGCGACGTTCCCGAACCGGAAGCCGGCCGACGACAACGACGTTTCTGCGCTGGTCGAGGAGGTCGCGGCGCTTGGCTTCGAGACGATCGGTCAGGTGAACGATCAGGTCGTGCAGTGGCAGAACGTCGCCAAGGTCTACGAGGAGGAGTACCCGCCAGGGAACGCTCCGACGTACGCGTCGATCGGGATCGTTCGTGTGACGCTGGCCCTTGCCTTCACCGAGTACAGAGCGACGAGGGGCTTCAGCCCGAACGTGGATCTGTTCCTTGAGCAACATCCCGAGCTCATCGATGGTCGCCGCGACTGAGCGACCGAGTCTGATCTTGGCGTCGGCGGCCAGCAGTAGCGCTCGGCGGCTAGATGGTGAGGTCGATGGACTGGAGACCGGTGCCGCCGGTGCCGATGGCGGTGATCTCGATGGTCGGGCCCTCGCCCTCGGACGGAGGGAGCTCGACGACCCAGCCGCGGATGCCGTCGGCCTCCACGATCGTGGAGGGCGTCAGGGCGGCGCCGTCCTCGTCCCTCACCCGCACCTCGACGACGTCGGCGCTGAGCTCGCCGTAGGCCCACTCCACCTCGGAGCCGCCGCCGGACCCGACGCCCCCGACGAACGCCTCCTCGTCGGGGAGCGGCTGAGCATCGGGGCCCAGGCCGTTGCCCGAGCTGGAGAAGCTCGAGGTTCCGTCGTCCGGGGCCGTGGTCTCGAGCGTCAGCCGCTCCTCGCCCTCGCCCTGGCTGAGCAGGATCCAGTCGGCGCCGCCGGCGAACGTCCCTCGTCCGACGACCGTCACCCCGGGCCGGGTGGCTGCCGCTTCCATGATCTGGCGGCGGAGGCCGTCGACCTCGCCGGCCTCGACCGTGCGCAGCCCCTCGGCCAGTGCGATCAGCTCGTCCCGTCCCAACGTGTCGAGCCCGCCGACCTGGACGATCTCACCGGGTCGCTCCTCCCACGTGAGGGTCAGCGCGCCGGGCTCGCCCGTCTCGAAGGTCAGGCGGGACAGGAGGGCGTCGTGGCCCCGCACGGTGACGTCCGCGACGTCCGTGGTCCCGAGCATGGCCCCCCGAGCCCGGATGGAGTCGCCGGCCGCGGCGGAGACGATGACGGCCCCCTCGTGGATGTCGTCGATCCCCTCGCGGGAGTAGGCGGCCGTCCACGACCGTCCCGCCCCGTCGCTCGATCGCAGACCGGCGATGCTCCCCGAGGCGTCGAGGTAGTGCCCGTCCCCGAGATGCTCCCACCCGTTGGGGATCCGATCGGTCGGCAGCAGGGCATGATCGCCGTCCACCGTGACGGCGGCGCCCACCGCGTCCTGCTCCGCCCGGTCCGCGGCCGCGCCGATGACACCGACGAAGGTCCCGTCGACGTCCACGACGAGGACCCTGCCGTTCGGGCCGCTGTCGTCGGCGGACTCCCAGGCCGGCCGGCCGGCGATCTCGATCTCCGTCATCCCGTCCACCATGTCCAACGGCTCGGCGCCGTCCGGCACCGGCCACGCGTAGACCCCGACCCGGGGCGTGGCCCCGTCGGGCCCGTACATCGCCAGCGGGCCGAAGGGAAAGTCGCCCTGGGGGTCGAACGGGCGGATGGCCGCGGCGTCGAACACCGAGGCGAGGGCGTACCCGTCGGGCACCTCGCCCAGGACGTAGCGGCGGACCTCATCGGCACCGATCCGGTCGGTCGGCGTGCTGTCCTCGTCGCCCTGCCCGGCCAGCGCGACCACGGCGGCGACGACCACCAGAACGGCGGCCGCGGCGGCGAGCAGGCCGACCACCGGGCGGGCCCGGGACGGGCGCTCGGGGCGGGCGTCGACGTCGATGCGGACGAGGTCGGGGTCGAAGGCCGGGAGCGAGCGCTCGGCCACGGCGGTGCGGACGCCAGTGGCGGCCGCCCGGGCGCGGGCGTCGAGGTCGGCGAGGGTGCGATCGTCGGTCACGCGTCCTCCTCGGAGGTGGTGGTAGGGGTGAGGGTGCGGGCCAGGGTGCGGCGGCCGCGGGAGAGGTGGACACGGACCGTCGAGGCCCGGCAGTCGAGCAGGGCGGCGATGGCGTCGACGGCCATGTCCTCGAGGTAGTGGAGGGCGAGGCACTGCGCCTGGCGCTCGGGGAGGGCGCGGACGGCGGCCCAGAAGGCGGGGTCCGTGGCCGGGGGCGAGGAGGCGGCGTCCTGGGCGACGCGGGCCGCCGTCGCCAGCCGGGCCGACCCGGCCTCCACCACCCGGAGGTGACGGCGGTGGGACACGGCCCGGTTGGCGACGGCCCGCCGGACCCACGCCCCGGGCTTGTCGAGGCCGCCGACGTGGTCCCACCGCCGGTAGGCGTCGAGGAAGGCGTCCTGGGCCAGCTCCTCGCCGGCCGCCCGGGACCCGCTCAGGGTCCAGCCCAGCGCCACCACGGCGTGCCAGTCGGATCGGTACACCTCGTCGAACCCGAGCCGGGCATCTCGCCCCTCGGTCGCGACGTCATCGGTCGTCATCGGTGCCTCCACGACCCCTCACTCGCACGAGGGCGTCGATGTGCGTACCGGACGTCGCGATCAGCCCACCGATCAGCCCGGCTGGGCGGTGCCGGGGTCGACGTTGCGGACCTCCTCGAGACCCTGACGCAGGGCCTCGAGATCGTCGACCAGCCCGTCGACCTCGGCGCCGAGGTGGCCGTAGGCAGCCGAGTCGGTGGCGCTGACCGAGATCTCCAGGGCCCGGGTGACGGCGTTGTCCATGCGGGCGTCCATCAGCCGGAGCTGGTCGTAGGTCTGGTCGATGATGCGGTCGAGGCGGTCGGCGGCGTCGATCTGGCTCTGGAGGGCCTCGGCCAGGCGGGCCCGGGAGGCGGCATCGGCGGTGGACCGTGACGTCTGGAGCGAGGCCAGCTCGGCCCGCACGGCGGCGTCGTCGATGGCCCGGCGGGCCTCGACCAGCGTCTCGCCCCGGGAGGCGATCCGCCACGACTCCTTCAGGCCCGCCTCCATCCGCTCGGCGATGTCGGCCAGGCGGTCCCGGAGAGGGCCCTCGGGGGTGCGCTTCACCAGCTGGGTGAACGTGTCGTGGGCCTGGAGGGCGTCGCGGACGAAGTGGCGCCACGGCTCACGGAGGGTGAAGGGATCGATCTTCTCGCCCCGCCGCCCCGGGATGGCGACGGCGCCGCGGCCCAGCCAGGCCACCCCGCCGAGGCCGAGCGCGCCCAGGACGATCGGGAGACCGGCCGCCACCGCACCGGCGCCACCGGCGACCGCGCCACCGGCGGCCAGGCCGAGGCCCGACGGCGAGGCCAGCGCCTTGGCCACCGGGACGCTGAAGACCCGCTCCCGCAGGCTCAGCCCGGTGCGGAGGGTTCGGGGGCCGCGACCGACGTCGGGGCGGGGCGGGCCCGCCGGTGCGCCCGACCATCCGGGCGCGGCGCCGGCGTGACCCGGCGCCGCCGGGCCGCCGTACCCCGGCGGTGGCGGCGGCGGCGGTGGCGGAGGTGGCGGTGGCGGTGGCGCGGGGTGCGGCGGGACGTGCGGCGCCCCCAGGTCGGGCGGCGGCGCGAAGGGTGGCGCCTCGGGGACCGGCTCGGCCGGCGCCGGCGCGGGCGGCGCCTCGGGGGCACCGGGGAGACGGGTGCCGCCCTCGATGCGCTCGAGGAAGGCCCGCAGGCCGGCCCGGTAGCCGGTGCCGTGGAGCACCACCCGCCACCCGTCGCGGCGGTAGAGGTCGGCCACGATGATCGCCCGCTCGCCCGACAGCTCGGAGCCGTTGAACGACCACCGCGTGGTCTCCCGGCCCCCGACGAGGACGCGGAGCCAGGCGTCCTGGAGGTCGTCGGCCGAGGCCGGACCATCGCTCACCAGGGCGATGCGGAGGGTGTGCACCGACGAGGGCACCCGGTCGAGGTTGACGGTGAGCGACGCCACATCGCCCCCCTCGCCGGCGCCGAGGACCACGCTCCCCTCGAACGAGGCCGGCTGGTGCCGGGAGAGGAGGAAGGCGCGGTCGACGAGGGTCTCGTCGGCCTCGAGGCCGGCGACGACCACCTCGAAGCGGGGCGGGACGCAGCCCAACCCCAGATGCAGCACGTCGGAGGCGCCCAGGTCCGAGACCGAGATGCGCTGGCCGCGCGTCAAGGTCATGGGTGGACGCCCCCGACGGGTGCGTTCAGGAGGAGCGGCTCGCTCAGGCGTTGACGCCGTAGCTCTGGGCCAGCGGGCCCAGGCCACCGGCGAAGCCCTGGCCCACGGCCCGGAACTTCCACTCTTCGCCGCTGCGGTACACCTCGCCGAAGACCATGGCGGTCTCGGTCGAGGCGTCCTCGGAGAGGTCGTAGCGGGCGATCTCGCTCTGGTCGGCACCGTTCAGGACCCGGATGAAGGCGTTCGACACCTGGCCGAAGTTCTGGCTCCGGGCGTCGGCCTGGTCGATGGTGACGCCCACGACGACCTTGTCGACATCCGGCGGCACGCCCACCAGGTTCACCTTCACCTGCTCGTCGTCGCCCTCACCGGCACCGGTGCGGTTGTCGCCGGTGTGCTCGACGGAGCCGTCGGCCGACTTGAGGTTGTTGTAGAAGATGAAGTCAGCGTCGGACCGGACCTTGCCCTCGGCGTTGACGAGGAAGACGCTGCCGTCGAGGTCGAAGTCGGTGCCGTCGGTGGCCCGGACGTCCCAGCCCAGACCGATCACGATGTCAGTGAGGCCCGGGGCCTCCTTCGACAGCGAGACGTTGCCGCCCTTGCTCAGCGAAACAGCCATGTTGAGTGCCCTCCGAAGGGGATCGCACGATGTACCGCCCGGCCATCGAGCGGCGCGAGGGCGGACCCTACCAGCGGATCTCTGGACCCGACGGTCGACGGTGACCCCACCCCCGTCGGGCCGCTCCGCACCGGACCACGAGGTGCCTGGCACCTCGTGGTCCTGCCACCCCCGGCGGACCGGGGATCCGGGGGCTGCGTACACTGCCGGCCGTGTCCGACGCCGCTGCGCCTGGTCCGAGCCCGGATCCCCCCGACGCCGACGACGAGGCGGTCGCGCCGGACGTCGAGGCGGCGGAGGTGCCCACCGGGCTGCCCGACGAGACCGTCGTGGCCGAGGCCGAGGCGGAGGCGGTCGACGACCTGCCCGACGAGACGGCTCCGGCCGAGCCCGACCCCGACCCCGGGGTGGATCTCGCACCGGTGCTCGCCGAGGTGGCGGAAGCCCGGAGCGACATCGCCGGGGTGCAGGTCGGGGTCGACTCGATGCTCGCCGACCTGGCCGCCACGGCCCGGGACGAGACGGTGGGCGCCGGGCTGACCGGTCTCCAGAAGGGGCTCGACGAGATCGTCCGCCTCACCCGGCGGGCCGACGAGCACGTGGCCGAGCTCCACGGCGAGAACCAGCGGCTCCGGGCCGGCGAGCTGGCCGCGGCCACGCTGCCCATGATCCGCGACCTGGTGCGTCTCCACGACGAGGTGGCCCAGCTGACCTCGGCCAGCCACCCCGAGGCCCAGGCCGACCTCCAGCTGGTCGGCTCCCGCCTGCTCGACACCCTCGCCCGCTGGGGGCTCGCCCCGTTCTCCCCCGCCGTCGGCGACCCCGTCGACGCCCGCCAGCACCAGGGCGTGGGTCGCGTCGCCTCGTCGGACGGCGAGCCCGGCACCATCGCCTCGGTGCGCCGGCCCGGCTTCGCCCACGACGACGGCCGCACCTTCCGCGCCGCCGAGGTCGAGGTCTTCGCCGCCCCGCCACCCCCACCCGCCGACCCCCCTGCCGACGGGCAGACCGAGGAGACCTGAGCCTGATGGCCAACACCGTGTACGGCATCGACCTGGGCACGACCTACTCGTGCATCTCGCGGGTCGACCGCTTCGGCCGCCCCGAGGTGCTCAACAACCTCGACAACGAGCCCACGACCCCCTCGGTCGTGCTGTTCGACAGCGACGACCAGGTCGTCGTGGGCAAGCAGGCCAAGCGCCAGGCCCGCATCAACCCCGACAACGTGGCCTCGCTCGTCAAGCGGAGCATGGGCGACCACGAGTGGCGCTTCTCGGCCCAGGGCAAGGAGTGGTCGGCCCCGGCCATCAGCGCCTTCATCCTCAAGGCGCTGGCCGGCGACGTCGAGCGCCAGACCGGCGAGCCCGTCACCGACGTGGTCATCACCGTGCCCGCCTACTTCGGCGACGAGGAGCGCAAGGCCACCAAGCTGGCCGGCGAGTACGCCGGGATGAACGTCGTCGACATCATCAACGAGCCCACCGCTGCGGCCTTCGCCTACGGCTTCGCCAGCCAGGGCACCGAGGCCGAGACGGTGCTCGTCTACGACCTCGGCGGCGGCACCTTCGACGTCACCGTGATCGAGCTGTCGGAGCGCAAGATCAAGGTGATCACCACCGACGGCGACCACGAGCTGGGCGGCGCCGACTGGGACTCCCGCCTCGCCACCCACCTCTCGGAGCGCTTCATGGAGGAGTGCCCCGACGCCGAGGACCCGCTCGACGACTCCTACGGCGCCCAGGACCTCATCTCGGCCGCCGAGGAGGCCAAGCAGAACCTGACCAACCGGGAGTCGACCGACGTCCTGGTGGTCCACGCCGGCCACCGGGCCAACATCACCGTCACCCGGGAGGAGCTCGAGCAGCTCACCGCCAGCCTCCTCACCCGCACCATGCAGCTGACCCGGGCGGTCACCAAGGCGGCCGAGGCCCGCGACGTGACCAAGATCGACCGGGTCCTCCTGGTCGGCGGCTCGTCGAAGATGCCGGCGGTCGCCGAGAAGCTCCGCACCGACTTCGGCTTCGACCCGCAGCTGGCCGACCCCGACCTGGCCGTGGCCAAGGGGGCGGCGATCTACGGCCAGAAGAAGGAGATCGAGCAGGTCGTGATCGACGACCTGGTGGCCCAGGGCAAGCTGGCCGAGGGCCAGTCGCTGGACGAGGCCGACACCGTCGACCTGGACAAGGTCCTCGGCGACGCCGCCGAGAGCTACGGGCTGCCCAGCGACGTGGTCTCGGACCTGGTCGGCACGCAGGTCCAGAACGTCTGCTCCCGCGGCTTCGGCCTGCTGATCCAGGGCTCCGACGGCACCACCACCGCCTCGTTCCTGACCCACCGCAACGACAGCCTGCCGCTGGTCATCACCGACACCTTCTACACGGTGGTCGACGACCAGGCGGAGGTGCAGCTCGACGTGTTCGAGCAGGGCGGCAGCGAGGAGTCCCCGGACCCGGACGACAACTCGCTGCTGATCTCGGGCTCGATCACCGGCATCCCGTCGGGCCACAAGAAGGGCGCGGCAGTGGAGATCACCTTCGCCATGGGCTCTGACGGCACCCTCGACGTCACCGGTCGCCACGTGGCCATGGATGAGCCCCTCCACCTCCGGGTCGAGACCGGCGCCGCCCTCAGCCCCGAGACCATCGCCTCCGAGAAGGGCGACGTCGACCTGCGCAAGCCGTCGATGTAGGCCCGGCCCCCCGTGTTCGCCCGTGTTTGACGCCAACTCGTATCGCAAGGAGGTCCTGAAGCCGCTGCTCGACCGGGGCGAGCACGACGTCAGCGACCCCTTCACGGTGGTGGGTCTCGACCCGTCGGTCGACGACGAGGACCTCATCCGCCAGCGGATGGGCGAGGTGGTGGCGTTCTGGCGCAAGGAGCAGTCGAGCCCCCGCTACAAGGGCCTGGTGTCGTCGCTGCTCAAGCAGCAGGACGCCATCTCGGCCCAGCTGCTCGACGCCAACCGGCGGGCCGAGGCCCGGGCCCGGGTGCAGGGGGCCTCGGAGACGGCCGACGCCGCCGCCGCGGCCCGGGTCGACGAGCTGCTCGACGCCCTGGAGCGGCGGCACGGGGGCATCCCCCGCGACCGGCTCGACCGGCTCCGCTCGCTGGCCGCCCGGGAGGGCATCAGCGGCGAGCAGATCGATGCCCGGCTCGTCGGCCGCACCCTGATCGACGAGCGGGCCGACACCATCGAGCCGATCCCCGCCTCGCAGCGCAAGCAGGTGACGAGCCTGCTGGCCGAGCTCGAGCGGCTCGATCGCGACGCCGACGCCCATCGCACCCTCTACGGCTTCCTCGGGCTGCCCGTGGGGGCGGCGACCGACGTGATCGAGGGCCGCCGGGAGGCCATCGACGCCCGCAACCGCCAGCGCCGCCACGACCGCCTCCGCACCGTCGTCGACGAGCTGCTGGCCCTGAGCGAGACCCTGCTCGTGAGCGGCGACCCCCGGCGCTACCTAGCCGGCATCGAGGAGGGCGTGAAGGAGGACATCCGGCCCGCCATCGAGACCGCCGTGCTGCTCGAGGACCGGGTCAGCGCGGCCGAGTCCGAACGCCTGACCCGCGAGGCGGTGTCGGCCGGCCTCGACCCGGGCGTCGCCCGCGACCTGGTGGTCGAGGTGGCCCGCGAGCTCCACGCCGCCATCGACGTGGGCTCGATCGCCGACTACGTCGTCTGCGCCACGTGCAACGCCACCAACACCGCGGGCGCCGCCGCCACCTGCACACGCTGCGGGTCGGACCTCTACCGGGACTGCCCGCGGTGCGGGACGCGGGCGGCCCGCAGCGACGTGCGCTGCTCATCGTGCCGCTTCGACCTGCGGGCCTACGACGAGGCCGCCGAGGACCTGGAGCGGGCGGCCGCCGACATCGACGCCGGCCGGCTGGGCGCCGCCGCCGAGCGGATCGAGCAGGCCGCGGCGTGGGGCGACGATCTGCCCGACCTGGTCCGGCTGCGGGAGCGGGTCGACGCCGCCGGGCGCACCGCCGACGACGCGTGGGACAACCTCACCTACGCGCTCGACACGGCTCGTGTCGACGACGCCCGCCGCTATCTCACCAGCCTGGGCCGCATCGCGTCCGACCGCCCCGCGGCCGACGGCACCACCATCGAGGCCGCCACCGAGCGGGTGGAGGCCCTGGAGGCCGAGCTGGCCGCCGCCGTGGCCGAGGCCGCCGGCACCGAGGACGTCCCGACCCGGGAGACGGCGTTGCTGGAGGTGCTCGACCGCTTCCCGGGCGCCTCCGCGATCGCCGAGGGGCTGGCCGACGTCGGGGTCCGACCGGCCACCGACGTCGCGGTGGACCGGACCGGCGGGACACTCACCGTGCGCTGGTCGGCGTCGCCCTCGCCCGGGCCCGTCGAGTACCGGGTCGTCCGCACCGTCGACCGCTCCGGCGGCGCCTCGACCCCGCTGGGCCGCACCACCGCCACCGAGCTGGAGGACGCCGGGGCGCCGGCGGGCGAGCCCGTCACCTACGCGGTCGTGGCCGCCCGGCTGGGCATCACCGCTCCGGAGACCCGGTCCGAGCCGGTCGTGCCGGCCCCCGACGTCGCCGGGCTGGAGGCCGTCGAGCACGACGGCGCCGTCGAGCTGCGCTGGCGACGGGTGCGGGCCGGCGAGATCTGGGTCGAGCGCACCCAGCCCGACGACCCCGACGCCATGACCCGCAAGCTCCGGGGTGGACCGACCGGCGTCCTCGACAGCGCCGTGCGCAGCGGGACCCGCTACCGCTACCTGGTCACGGTCGAGTACCCGGCCACCGCGACCTCGGGCCTCACCCGGTCCGACGGCGTGAGCGTCGACGCGATGGCGTTCGCCCTCCCCGACGCCCCGCCGGCCCCGACGGTGGCGCCGAGCGGGAAGTCGATCACCGTCACCGTGCCCGCCCCCGACCCGGGCGTCGAGGCCGTCGTCCTCCGGGCGCGCGCGGCGCCGGCCGTCGCCTCCGGTGCCGTCATCGACGACGACGCCCGCCGGGCCATCGGTGGGGCGCTGGCCGGGTCCGGGGGCACCGCCTACGACGGGGCCGACGGCGGGCCCCGCTGGTACGTCCCCGTCTACGCCATCGGCGGCCAGAACGTCGTCGGCCCGGCCGTGGCCCATCCCGGCGTGGCCGAGGTCGAGCACGTGACGGTCGCGGTGGACGACACCGGCCCGATCGTCCGCTGGGAGTGGCCCGCCGGGTGCACCGAGGCCGTCATCCACTGGTCGGCGGGGACCGAGCCGGTGGTGCCCGGCGGACCCGGTGTCACCGAGAACCGCACCACCAACACCGCCTACGACATCCACGGCGGCTGGCGTCCACCCGGCGTCACCGCCGCCCCCCTCCAGGTGCTGGTGCTGGCGGCCGGTCGGATCGACGGCCAGCGCGTCGCCCTCCCCGGCTGGTCCGACGCCGCCCGCGGTCGAATCTAGGGGGGTCCACCCCCTGTTCACCGCCGCGGGAACAGGGCTCGGATCAGCCCACTAAGGTCCGCCAGACATCGTCGATCAAGGAGGGCACGGACCCATGGGCGTGTCGTTGAACAAGGGCGGGAACGTCTCGCTGTCCAAGGAGGCCCCCGGCCTCTCCCGGATCCTCATCGGCCTCGGGTGGGACACCCGAGCCACCGATGGCGCCGACTACGACCTCGACGCCAGCCTCTTCATGCTCAACGCCGAGGGCCGGGTCCGCGCCGACTCGGACTTCATCTTCTACAACAACCTGAAGAGCACCGATGGCTCCGTCGAGCACACCGGTGACAACCTCACCGGCGAGGGCGAGGGCGACGACGAGGCCATCAAGGTCACCGTCACCCAGGTGCCGCCCGACGTCGACAAGCTCGTCGTCGCCGTCACCATCCACGACGCCCAGGCCCGCGGCCAGAACTTCGGCCAGGTCGAGAACGCCTTCATGCGCATCGTCAACGACGAGAACGCCGTCGAGATCGCCCGCTACGACCTGTCCGAGGATGCCTCCACCGAGACGGCCATGATCTTCGGCGAGGTCTACCGCCACGGCGACGAGTGGAAGTTCCGGGCCGTCGGCCAGGGCTACACCGGTGGCCTGGGCCCGCTGGCCCAGAGCTACGGCATCAACGTCGGCTGACGGGTCACCGCAGGTCGTGCAGTTCACCAGAGGTCAGAAGTCGAAGCTGTCGGCGCTGACGCCGAGCCAGCAGATCGAGGTCGGCGTGCGCGTCACCGGTGGCGGCCACGAGGCCGACACGGTGCTGTGCCTCGTCCTGGGTGCCGACCAGAAGGTCGTCGACCCGCAGTCCGTCGTGGGGGCCCACAGCCCCACCGGCGGCGGCGGGTTCATCGTCTGGCAGGGCGCCAAGGACGGCGACACCGGCGTCGTCTGGATCGACCTGGCCCAGCTGCCGGCCGGCCAGCGGCTCGCCATCGTCGTGGGCGGCGGCCAGCCCTTCTCCTCCCTGGCATCGGGGCAGGTCCGGATCTCGGCCGTCGGCGGCGGCGAGGTCATGACGTTCCCGTTCGGCGGGGGTGACTTCTCGGGCGAGAAGGCCATCATCGTCACCGAGCTGTACGTCAAGGACGAGTGGCGGGTGGCGGCCATGGGCCTCGGCTTCAACGACGGCATGCCCGCTCTGCTGGCCAGCTACGGCGCCGCGCCCATCCCGGGCGCCGCCCCGGCGGCTCCTGCGCCCCCGCCGGCGGCACCCCCGCCCCC
>DATHEV010000558.1:0-8308 GCA_035318405.1 Iamia sp. | reverse complement strand
GACCGAGACGGTGATCTACGGCAACAACAGCATCTTCCCGGCCCTGGCCCCCTTCGCCACCGGCCGGGCGAACGCCGATCGGCCCGGGTTCCTCGAGAGCGACAAGGCCTTCTTCGCGGCCATGGCCCTGGCCTTCGCCCTGATCGCCCTCGGCCTCACCGTGATCCGCAACGGACCGTTCGGGCGGCGCCTGGCCGCCATGAAGGACTCGCCCGACGCCTGCGTCACCTTGGGCATGGACCTCACCGTCACCAAGCTCCAGGTGTTCACGCTGGCCTCGGCCATCGCCGGCTTCGGCGGGGGACTGCTGGCCATGTGGAACTCGACCAACGTCGGCCTCCAGCAGTACGCCCTGCTCGAGGGGGGCGCCCTCGGCGGGCTGCCCCTCCTGCTCGTCGCCGTCATCGGTGGCATCACGTCGGTGTTCGGGGCCGCCTTCGGGGCCATCCTCTTCGTCGGCATGCCCCTGGTCGGGACGTGGGCGGACGAGCGGGGCAAGCTGATCGGGGTCTCGATCGGCTGGGTCCGGCAGTTCATGAACGTGCTGCCCGGGCTGGCCGGGATCGGTCTGGCCCAGTCGCCCGACGGGGCCGCCCGCCAGATCGCCGACGGGGCCTCGGACGTGGCCGAGGCCATCGCCCGCCTGCGGGCCGGCGGCGCCGACGGTGCCGCCACCGGGTCGTCCGCGACCCACCGGGAACCCGAGCAGATGCTGGCCGCCGGCCGGCTGACCGACGACGACGTGGCCCACCTCGACCACGTGCTCGGCCTCAGCTGGGGTCGCGAGCACCCTGTCGGGTCGGGGGGTGCGTCGTGAGCACGCCGCTGCTCGAGCTCCGGTCGGTCACCGTCCGCTTCGGCGGCAACGTGGCCGTGTCCGACGCCAGCCTGTCCGCCGAGGAGGGCCGGATCACCGGTCTGATCGGGCCCAACGGTGCGGGGAAGACGACCATGTTCAACGTCGTCACCGGTCTCCAGCGGCCCACCTCCGGGCTGGTGCTGTGGGACGGCAAGGACATCAGCGGGCTCTCGGCGCACCGGCGGGCCCGGCTGGGCCTGGGCCGCACCTTCCAGCGCCTGGAGCTGTTCGGGTCGCTGTCGGTGGCCGAGAACATCCTGCTGGCCGGCGAGCTGCTCCGGCGGCAGGGCGGGGGCGACCGCCCGCCCCGGGTCCCGGGCGCCGAGGCGGGCTGCACCGCGGTCGACGAGACCGCCCGCCTGCTCGAGCACCTCGGGCTGGGCGACCTGGCCGGCATCCGGGCCGAGGAGCTGCCCACCGGCACGGCCCGCATGGTCGAGCTGGCCCGGGCCCTCGCCACCCGGCCCCGTCTCCTGCTGCTCGACGAGCCGGCGTCGGGTCTCGACGAGGCCGAGACCGAGCACTTCGCCGCCGTGCTGGAGGAGCTGGCCACCCACGGCCTCGGCATCCTCCTCGTCGAGCACGACGTCCCGCTGGTGATGCGGCTGGTGTCGGACGTCTACGTCCTCGACCTGGGCAGCGTGCTGGCCTACGGCACGCCGGCCGAGGTGCAGAACGATCCGCGGGTGATCGAGGCCTACCTCGGCGCCGCGCCGGTGGGGGAGGTGGCCGGATGAACCCCGACCTGTCCAAGTCGGGGGGGCCCGACATCGACATCTCCTCGCTGCTGTCCGACGACGATGTCGTGGCGCCGGTGGCGGGCGCGCCCCCGGCCCTCGAGCTGCGGGGCGTGACGGCGGCCTACGGGAAGATCGAGGTCCTCCACGGCGTCGACCTGGTCGTGCCGGCCGGGAAGGTCGTGGCCCTGCTCGGCCCCAACGGCGCCGGCAAGACCACGACCCTCTGCGTCGCCAGCGGACAGATGTGTCCCACCGCCGGCGAGGTCCACGTCGCCGGCCGGCGGGTCACCGGCGCCGCCCCCTCCGCTCTCGCCGCCATCGGCGTCTGCACCGTGCCCGAGGGCCGGGGCGTCTTCCGGTCGCTGACCGTGCGGGAGAACCTGCGGATGGCGACCTACCGGGGCGTCAAGCTGGCCGACGTCGAGGACAAGGCCTACGGCATCTTCCCCCGGCTGGGCGCCCGGCGCGACCAGCTGGCCGGCACCATGTCAGGCGGCGAGCAGCAGATGCTCTCGCTGGCCCGGGCCCTGGTGACCGACCCCGCCGTCCTGCTGCTCGACGAGCTGTCGATGGGCCTGGCCCCGATCATCGTCGACGAGCTGTACCAGCAGGTGCAGCGCATCACCCGTCACGGCGTGTCGGTGCTGGTGGTCGAGCAGTTCGCCCGCACCGTCCTCGGCGTGGCGGACGTCGCGGCCATCATGGCCCACGGCCGCATCACGTCCGTGGGCGATCCCTCCACCATCGAGTCCGAGCTGTCCGCCGCCTACCTGGGAGCCTCCTCATGACCGATCCGACGACATCCGGCGGGCCCGCCGGCCTCGCCGACCGGGTCAACCAGATCCACGTCCCCGAGCCCAACGCAGACCGCGAGCGCATGATGCTCATCGGCGGCGGGGTGCTGGTGGGCATCGGCATCATCGCCGTGCTCGTGGGCTACATCGGCGCCTCGGGGACCTCGAACGTCTACGAGCAGGTGCCCTACGCCCTGTCCGGCGGCGTGCTGGGCCTGAGCCTGATCATCATCGGCTGCGCCCTCATCATCCGGTTCTCGCTGGCCCGGCTGTTCCGGTTCTGGCTGGCCCGGATCGTGCACGAGCACCAGGTCCAGACCGACCGCACCGTCGACGCCCTCGGCCGCATCGAGACGGTGCTGGCCGGCGGCTCCCTCCCCGCGGCGCCGTCCGCGCCTCCCGTCGACGTCACCTCGTCCGACGGCTCGGACTCCGGAGAACCCCATCGCGTCCGTCGCGAGCCGCTCCGCGCCGAGCCCCTGGAGAAGTAGAACCTGTTCTACTTTCCAGGGTAGGTTCTCGGCATGACCGAGGGCTCTCCCGACCTGCTCGTCGAGCGTGACGGCCACGTGCTGACCGTCACCATGAACCGGCCCGAGGCGCGCAACGCCTTCAGCCCCGACATGCTCCTCCGCGCCGCCGATGCCTGGAAGCTGCTCGACGAGGACCCCGAGCTGCGGGTCGGCATCCTCACCGGCGCCGAGGGCTGCTTCTGCTCGGGCATGGACCTCAAGGCCCTGGCCGGCGGGATGCCCGAGGACGTCCAGGAGCGCTGGAGCGAGGATCCGGACATGCACTGGAAGGCCCTGCTCCGGCACTTCCGGCCGTCCAAGCCGATCGTCGCCGCCGTCGAGGGCTACTGCGTGGCCGGCGGCACCGAGATCCTCCAGGCCACCGAGATCCGGGTCGCCGGCGACACCGCCGAGTTCGCCATCGCCGAGGTCCAGCGGGGCCTGTTCCCGCTGGGCGGCTCGACCGTGCGGCTCCAGCGTCAGATCGCCTTCACCAACGCCGCCGATCTGCTGCTGACCGGCCGCCGCATCAGCGCCGAGGAGGCCAAGGCCATCGGCCTCATCGGCCACGTGGTCCCCGCCGGTTCCGCCTTGGAGAAGGCACGTGAGCTGGCCGACCTGGTCGCGGCCAACGGGCCCCTGGCGGTCAAGGCCGTGCTCAAGTCGATGCGGGAGACCGCCGACCTCCCGATCGCCGAGGCCCTGGCCCACGAGATGACGATCGGCGAGCCCATCATCTTCAACACCAAGGACGCCAAGGAGGGCCCCCGAGCCTTCGCCGAGAAGCGCCCCCCCGTCTTCACCGGCGAGTAGCCCCCTCTCCCTCTCCGAACTCGGGGGGAAACGTGCCCCTGGAGGGGCAGATCTCCCCCCGAGTTCGCTTAGGGTCGACGGTGTGGAGGACCCCGTGCTCGCCGAGGCGCGGCGGGCGCTGGTGCGGATGCTGCAAGATGCACATGCGGGGGAGCTGGCGGCGGCGTTCGCCTACCGGGCTCACTCCCGGTCGCTGCGACGGCGCCATCCCGACCAGGCCCACGCCATCCAGCTGATCGAGGCCGCCGAGTGGCACCACCGCAACCGGGTGGCCGAGATGCTGGAGACCCTGGGCGAGGAGCCCCGGCGGGCCCGTGAGCTCCTCATGGGGACGATCGGCACCGTCTTCGGCTCGCTCTGCTGGGTCTCGGGCTGGTTCGGGCCGATGTACGCCGCCGGGCGGCTCGAGGCCATGAACGTCGGCCAGTACGACACCGCCGCCGGCGACGCCACGACCCTCGGGCTGGCCGCCATGATCGGCGACCTCGAGGCCATGCGGGTCGAGGAGCAACGCCACGAGGACTACTTCGCCGACCACGTCCGCGGCCACCCGCTCCTCCCGATCACCGCCTTCTTCCTCAGCTGGACCCCCGCCGACGGCTAGGGGGCGAAGCAGCAGAAGACGTTGCCCTGGGGGTCGTGCATGACGGTCCAGTGGATGTCGCCGTCCTCGGCGCGGACGACGGTGGCACCGGCGGCCTCGAGCTCGTCGACGTCGCCGGCGAGGTCCCAGTGGACCCGGTTCTCGACGACCCGCTCGTCGTCGACCGGAACGAACTTCCAGATCAGGTCGCCGTGGCCGGGGACGCCGTGCAGGTAGCGGGGCGTCCCGTCCGGGCCGGGGCCGATGGTGGCGCCGGTGCGCTCGGCCCACCAGGCGGCGATCTCCGTCGGCCGGTCGCTGTCGGTGCACCAGGCGAAGACGGTGGCCGGCGGGCCGTCGGGGTCGCCGCCCGGGAAGGCGCACATCTCGTGGCCCTCGGGGTCGGACAGGACGGTGAAGCCCTCCTGCTCGGAGTGCACCGTCGCCCCCAGGGCCAGCAGGCGCTCGACGTCGGGCACGTGCAGGTCGGGGTGGACCCGGTCCTTCACCACCTTGTCGTGGTCGACCTGGTTGATCCACAGCACGGGCTCGGCATCCCGCCACACGCCGACCACACCCGGCCGGGTGTGCACCGCCCAGCGCAGGCCGAGGGCCTCGGCCCAGAACCGCCCCACCCGCTCCGGGTCCCGAGCCTCCAGGCACATGTCCTTCATCCGCACGACCGTCACGCCGTGCGACGCTAGGCGGATCGAGCGCACGCACGACTGGGAGATCCCCGCCCGAGAGGTGGCCCGGCACGTCGAGCGGCGCGGGCGGCGCCACGCCTACGAGACGCTCGACGCCGTCGCGACGGCGCTGGTCGTCATCGACCTGATGGCCTTCTTCGTGGAGACGACGCCCTACGCCCGAGGCATCGTCGACCCCGTCAACCGGCTGGCCGGGGCGCTGCGGGCGGCGGGCGGGACGGTGGCCTGGGTGACACCCGCGGTGGGCCCGCCGACCGACTGGGCCCGGGCCTTCTACGGCGACGCGGTGGCCGAGACCTACGCCGCCTCGGGGGCGGAGCCGTGGGCCGCCCTCGACGTGGCGCCCGGCGACCTGCGGGTGGAGAAGACCTCCGCCAGCGCCCTGTTCCCCGGGCGGTCGCCGCTCGACGGGCTGCTCCGCGACCGGGGCATCGACACCGTGCTGGTCGCCGGGGCCGTCACCAGCGTGTGCGTCGAGGCCACCGCCCGTGACGCGGCCACGCTCGGCTACCGCACGGTCGTGGTGGCCGACGCCTGCGCCGGCGTCGATGACGCCGCCCACAACGCCACCCTCCGCACCATCTACCGCAGCTACGGCGACGTCCGCCCCACCCCCGACCTCATCGATCTGCTCCTCGACGCCTCGCAGGTGTTGCACCATCCCGATGGGGTGTCGCACTAGGCTGTGGGCATGCCGACGACACGGCCACGCCACACGATCACGGAGACCGACGAGGTCCGGGCGGCGCTGGAGCGCGCCGCCCGACGCTGGCCGGACGAGAGCGACCGGCCCAGCCGGTTGCTGGTCCGGCTCATCGAATCCGGCCAGCACGCCCTCGACCGCGAGGAGGAGGACGCCCGAGAGCGACGTCGCAAGGCCGTCCGCGAGACGGCGGGAATCGCCACTGGCATGTACCCGCCCGGGTACCTCGAGGAGCTGCGGGAGGATTGGCCGGAGTGAACGTCTTGGACGCCAGTGTGATGATCGCTCAGCTCGACGAGCACGACATGCACCACGCCGCTGCTGTCGACCTCCTCGAAGAGGTCGACGGCCCTCTCGGGGCCAGCCCGTTCACCATCGCCGAGTCGTTGGTCGGCCCCGCCCGAAAGGGTGCGGTGGAGCAGATCCGTCAGGGCATCGCCGACCTCGGGGTGGAACCGATCGAGCTGCTGGCCGACGCGCCGGTGCGGTTGGCCGTGCTGAGGGCGGAGACCGGCTTGCGGCTACCCGATTGCTGCGTGCTGCTGGCGGCCCAGCAGGTCGGCGGCTCGGTGCTGAGCTTCGACGACCGGTTGAGCCGCGTCGCCCAGGGCCTGGGGCTCTAGACGGGTTCGCCGGCGGCGAGCTGCTGGGCCCAGGGGTAGTCGGGCTTGCCGGCGGGGGAGCGGAGGACCTCGGCGACGAGGTGGAGCTGACGGGGGACCTTGTAGCCGGCGAGGCGCGCCCGGCAGTGGGCGTCGAGGTCGTCGAGCGTGGGCGGGGCATCGGCGTGGCGGGGCTGGACGACGGCGGCCACGGTCGACCCCCAGCGCTCGTCGGGCACGCCCACGACGACGACGTCGTACACCTCGGGGTGAGCCTTGAGGGCGGCCTCGACCTCCTCGGGGAAGATCTTCTCGCCGCCGGAGTTGATGCAGACCGAGCCCCGGCCCAGCAGGGTGATGTTCCCGTCGGCCTCGACGGTGGCGTAGTCGCCGGGGATCACGTAGCGCAGGCCGTCGGCGGCGATGACGAAGGTGGCGGCCGTCTTGGCCTCGTCCTTGTAGTAGCCGAGCGGGATGTTGCCGCCCCGGGCCACCCGGCCGATCACGCCCGAGCCGGGCTCGACGAAGCGCAGGTCGTCGTCGAGCACCACGGCGTCGCGGCCGGGGGTGACGGTGGGGCCGCCGCCCTTCATCGCCGTCGCGCCCTTCTGGAGGGCGATCATCCCGTTGTGGCCGCTCTCGCTGGAGCCGATGGCGTCGAGCAGCATCACGTCGGGCAGCAGCTCGAGGTAGCGGTCCTTCACCGTGGGGGAGAACACGGCGGCGCTGGAGGCGAACACGAACAGCGACGACAGGTCGTAGCGGGCGGGGTCCTCCTCGAGGGCCTCGATCATGGGCCGAGCCATGGCGTCGCCGGTGATCATCACCGTGTTCACACCCACCCGCTCGATCGTCTCCCACACGCCGTGTGGGTCGAAGCGGGGGAGGAAGACGACGGTGTTCCCCTCGAACCAGAACCGCAGGGTCGACCACTGGGCGGCGCCGTGCATCAGCGGCGGGGTCGACAGCGAGACCAGCGGTGTCTCGGTGGCCGCCGCCTTCTCGGCCAGCTGCGTCTCCGAGGTCACCCGCTCCTGGGTGTAGGCGTCGACGCCGCCGCCGAGGGCGTAGAAGACGTCCTCGTGGCGCCACACGACGCCCTTGGGCATGCCGGTGGTGCCGCCGGTGTAGAGCACGTAGTGGTCGTCGGCCGAGCGCTCGCCGAAGTCACGGTCGGGCGAGCCGGCGGCGAGGGCGGCGGCGAACGGCACCGAGCCGAGAGCCTCGAGGGCGATCTGCACGCCGGGGTCCTCGGCGACGGTGGCCGACTCGGCGTCGGGCGGTCCGGGCATGGCCACGAAGTGGCGGAGGTGCTCGATCCTGGGCGCCACCAGGGCGACCCGCGGGGCGTAGGCCACGTCGTGGACCAGGGCCACCAGGTCGGCGTTGTCGAACAGGTAGGCCAGCTCGTCCTCGACGTAGCGGAAGTTGATGTTGACGGGGACGGCCCGGAGCTTGAAGGCGGCGATCATCGCCACCATCCACTCGGTCGAGTTCTGGCCGTGGATCCCGACGTGGTCGCCGACCCCGATGCCCTGGGCGGCGAGGTGGTGGGCGAGCCGGTTGGACCGCTCGTCGACCTCGGCGAAGGTGAGCCGGTCGTCCCCGACGATCAGGGCGGTGCGGCCGCCGACGGCGTCGACGGTGCGCTCGAAGAGGTCAGCGATGTTGAACGCCATCCCCGAGTTGTAGCACCAAAACGAGAACACGTTCTCGTTTCGGGCGGTGGCCGTCGGCCCGCCGGACCCGGTTAGGGTCCCGCCGAGATGGCGCGCTGCATGCTCTGCTCCTCGCCCGTCGGGGACGCCGATGCCATCTGCCCGCGCTGTGGCGGGGCGGTGGAGGACGAGACGGCCGACCCCACCCGCGTCGAGGGGATCGACCTGACCAAGGTCGCCGACCCGCCCACGGCCGAGACGAGCTGGCCCGGCGACGAGGCCGGCCCGCCATCGGGGCCGTTCTCGCTGGCCCCCGGCCCGTCCGGCCTGGCCCCCG
>DATHEV010000557.1:0-12911 GCA_035318405.1 Iamia sp. | reverse complement strand
TGCGGGCCCACTCGTCGGGCTGGCCCCCGAAGTTCGAGTGCGTGGCGTGCTTGGCCACGACCCGCAGGGTGCGCTTCTCGCCTCCGCCACCGATCCACACGTTGGGCGACCCGAGCGGCTTGGGGTCGCACTGGGCGCCGGCGACCGAGAGGTGGGTGCCGTCGTGGGTGACCTCGCCCTCGGTCCAGAGGCGGGTCACGATCTCGACGCAGTCCTCCAGCATCTCGATGCGCACCCGGGCCGACGGGAACTCGTAGCCGTAGGCGTTGTACTCCTGCTCGTACCACCCGGCGCCGATGCCCCACTCGAGCCGCCCGCCCGACACGACGTCGAGGGTCGAGGTGATCTTGGCCAGCAGGGCCGGGTTCCGGTAGCTGGTGCAGCCGACCATCTGGCCCAGGCGGATCCGGCTGGTGCGCTGGGAGAGAGCGGCGAGCGTCGTCCAGCACTCGAACATCGCCTCCTGCGCCGGCATGGGGACGTTGTGGACGTGGTCGTACACCCAGACGTGGTCGAAGCCGAGCTGCTCGGCCCGGACGGCGATGTCGACGGTCCGCTGCCACTTGGCCTCGGCCCCCTCGATCGACGCCAGCTCCATCTTCCAGCCCTGGGGGACGAACACGCCGAAGGTGATGTCGCTGCTCATGCCCGGAACCTAGGGCTCGCGGCGGGCTCCGTGATTCCGATCGCGGGGGGATGCATCGCTACCGTCGGTGGATGGCCAGGAGCTGGAACCTGGCCGACCTGTTCGAGGCCGTGGTCGAGCGGGTCGGTGGGCGCGAGGCGGTCGTCGCGGGCGAGCGCCGGCTGACGTTCGCCGAGCTGGACGAGCGCGCCGACCGGCTGGCCGCGGTGCTGGTGGAGCACGGCGTCGAGCCCGGCGATCGCGTCGGCATCGCCCTGCGCAACGGGCACGAGCACCTCGAGGCCCTCATCGCCGCCTACAAGCTGCGGGCCGTCCCGTTCAACGTCAACTACCGCTACACGGCGGCGGAGATGACCTACCTGCTGAGCGACGCCCGGCCGCGGGTCGTGCTGCACGGCCCCGACCTGGGCGACGTGGTCGACCCGGCCGTCGCCACCCGGCGGGCCGAGGGCGACCAGGTCGTGGCGCTCGTCGGACGAGGGCCCGTCCACGAGGCGCGGCTGGCCGACGCCACCCCGAACCGGCCGGACCCGACCGGCCGCAGCGGCGACGACCGCTACCTCCTCTACACCGGCGGCACCACCGGCATGCCCAAGGGCGTCGAGTGGCGCCACGAGGACATCCTCTTCGCCGCCCTCGGCGCCGGTCGGGGCGCGAGCGTCCTCGACGGCGCCCCGCCCGACGCCCCCCGGACGCCCACCGAGCTGGTGGATCGGGTCGGCCAGGGCCGCGCCCGGGCGGTCACCGCCTCGCCCCTGATCCACGGCACGGCGCAGTGGGTCGCCCTCGGCACCCTCCTCGCCGGCGGCACCGTCGTGACGCTCCCCTCCTCGACCTTCGTGGCCGCCGACCTGTGGGACCTGGTCGAGCGGGAGGAGGCCAGCCAGGTGGTGATCGTGGGCGACGCCTTCGCCCGCCCCCTGGCCGACGCCCTCACCGCCGCCCCCGACCGGTGGGCCCTCGAGACCCTGGTGGCCATCGTCTCGGGCGGGGCGGTGCTGTCGCCGGCGGTCCGGGCCGAGCTCACCTCGCACCTCCCGTGGGTGGCCGTGGTCGACGGCTACGGCACCTCCGAGACCGGCGGGCAGGGCAACGCCGTGGCCTGGCCCGGCCAGGTCGCCTCGCCCGCCGCCCGCTTCCCGCTGGGCGACCACACCGCCGTGCTCGACGACGACCTCGAGCCCCTCGTCCCCGGCATCGACACCGGCCGCATCGGCCTCATCGCCCGCCGCGGCCACATCCCCCTCGGCTACCGCAACGACCCCGAGCGGACGGCGGCCACCTTCCCGGTGATCGCCGGCGAGCGGTGGGCCGTGCCCGGCGACCTGGGCCGGCTCGAGGCCGACGGCACCGTCACGCTCCTGGGCCGGGGCGCCAGCTCGATCAACACGGGCGGCGAGAAGGTCTTCCCCGACGAGGTCGAGGCCGTCCTCAAGGCCCACCCCGCCGTGTTCGACGCCGCCGTCGTCGGCGTGCCCGACGAGCGCTGGGGCGAGCGGGTGGTGGCCGTCGTCGCCGCTCGCGCGGGGCGACCGATCGACGCCGACGACCTCGACGCCCACTGCCGCGAGCACCTGGCGGCGTTCAAGGTGCCCCGCCGGGTGGTGCCGGTGCCCGAGGTCCGGCGCCTGCCCTCGGGCAAGATCGACCACGCCTGGGTCCGCGAGACGGCTCGTCTGACGGGGCGTCAGGTCGTCTCCTAGGGTCGAGCGATGCCCCAGGAGTTCACCCTCGCCGGCGTCTTCGCCGCCGTCGCCCACGCCCACCCCGATCGCGAGGCGATCATCTTCCGCGACCAGCGGATGAGCTACGCCGACGTGCTCGACCGCAGCACCCGGCTGGCCCACGTGTTCGCCGACGCCGGGCTGGGGGCCCGCCGCGAGCGCGACGGCCTCGGCGGCCACGAGAGCCACCTCGACCACGTCGGGCTCTACCTCCACAACGGCAACGAGTACGTGGAGGGGATGCTCGGCGCCAGCGCGGCCCGGGTCGGCGCCTTCAACGTCAACTACCGCTACGTGGCCGAGGAGCTGCTCTACCTGCTGCGGGACTCCTCCGCCACCGGCCTCGTGTACCACGCCCGGTTCGCCCCGCTGCTGGGCGCCATCCGCGACGAGCTGCCCGACCTGCGGCTGCTGGTCCAGGTGGCCGACGACAGCGGGTTCGACCTGCTGCCCGGCGCCCTCGACTACGAGGAGGCCCTGGCCGCGGCCAGCCCCGCGCCGCTCGACGATCGCACCCCGTCGCCCGACGACCTCTACATCCTCTACACCGGTGGCACCACCGGCATGCCCAAGGGCGTGCTCTGGCGCCAGCACGACATCTACGTGGGCGCCATGGGCGGTCGCCCCTTCGGCTCGGCCGACGTCCATCCCGACCTCGACTCGGTCGTCGCCGCCATCCCCGAGAACGGCGCCCGCTCCTCCCTCACCCCGCCGCTGATGCACGGCGCCGCCCAGTGGCTGACGTTCAACACCTTCACCGGCGGCGGCGCCATCATCATCCCCGACGAGCCCAGCCGGCTCGACGCCGAGGGCATCTGGGACCAGGCCGAGCGGGAGGGCGTCAACACCCTCCAGCTCGTCGGCGACGCCTTCGCCCGCCCCCTGATCGAGGAGCTCCGGCGCCGCCCCCGGGACCTCTCGGCCCTCTTCGCCGTGGTCAACGGGGGCGCCCCGCTCACCGCCGCCCTCAAGGACCAGATCCTCGAGCTGCTGCCCAACATCATCATCCTCGACGCCGTGGGCTCGTCGGAGACCGGTGCCCAGATGGGCCAGACGTCGGTCAAGGGCGCCGCCAGCACCGGCACCTTCACCCCCGGGCCCGACACGGTCGTCGTCGACGAGTCGATCACCCGGAAGCTCACCCCGGGCGAGGACGAGATCGGCTGGCTGGCCCAGCGGGGCTACGTCCCCCTCGGCTACCTGGGCGACGCCGACAAGACGGCGCGCACGTTCCCCGTCATCGACGGCACCCGCTACGCCGTGCCCGGCGACCGGGCCCGCTGGCGCGAGGACGGCATCATCGAGCTGCTGGGCCGGGACTCGGTCACCATCAACTCGGGCGGCGAGAAGATCTTCGCCGAGGAGGTCGAGATGGCCCTGGCCCCGCACCCGTCGGTGGCCGACGTCGTCGTCACCGGCCGGGCCTCGGAGCGCTGGGGCCAGGAGGTCGTGGCCGTCGTCCAGCTGATCGAGGGGGCCGAGCCCGACGAGGAGGGCCTGCTGGCCGAGGCGGCCAGCCACGTCGCCCGCTACAAGCTGCCCAAGGCCTTCGTCTTCGTCGACGCCCTGGTCCGCTCGCCCGCCGGCAAGGCCGACTACCGCTGGGCCAAGGCCCAGGCCGAGGCGGCCGCCGGGTCCTGACGGCGAACTCGGTGGGATAGGTGCCCGAAACCGGTCGCCTATCCCACCGAGTTCCGCATCACGACGGCGGTGTGGCGACCGTCGACGACGGTGGCGTCCGGGTCGTAGCGGTAGCCGGAGGGGTGGTCGAAGGCCGCCAGGCCGCGCGGATCGGTCAGGCCGGTCGTGGCGATGTGGCGCACCAGCGAGCCCTTGAGCAGCTTGTTCCAGTGCGAGACGGTCGTGTCCTGGGCGGTGACGAACCGGACGGTGATGCGACGGTGCATCGCGACCCGGGTCGGGTCCCAGGCGGCGGCATGCTCGCCCGGCAGCAGGTCCCAGACCACCCGCCCGGCCAGTCGCGTCTGGAGGGCGGCGGTGAGGCGGGGGCGCCAGAACGTCGCCATCCGGCCCAGCGGGGGCAGCGCCGCCCCCATCTTCAGGCGGTAGTCGGGGATGGGGTCGTTCGGCCCGACGACGCCCCACAGCCCGGAGAACACGAGGGTGCTGCTGGTCAGCCGGCGGCGGGCGGCGGTGGGCAGCGTCGCCGCATCGAGCTCCCGGTAGAGGACACCGGTGTAGCGGTCGAACGCCCTCCGCGTCCCGGTGGCGCGCACCCCGGTGCCCTCCGGGTCGAGGGCGGCCAGCACCTCGGCCCGGGCCTCGTCGAGCTCCGGGAGGATCCCCCGCCCCGGGCGCCAGGGCGCGCCCCGCCCACCGGCGGCCTTGCCCTCCGACGGGGGCAGCAGGATGGCGAGGGCGCGGGCCACGGCCGGCGATCCTCGCACCCCACCGTTCTCGGCACGAAAGTGCACCGCTGCGGTGCGCTTCCGTGCCGAGAACGCTCCTAAGGTCGGCCCGGTGAGCACGCCTGGACGTCCGTTGAGCACCGGCACGCTGCCCGACGCCGACCACCTCCCCGAGGGCGAGGAGAAGGTCGAGGCGGTCCGGGCCCTGTTCGACACCATCGCCCCCCGGTACGACCTGGTGAACCGGATCATGACGTTCCGGATGGACGTGGGCTGGCGCCGCAAGACGGTGCGGGCCCTCGACCTCCGACCCGGGGCGCGGGTCCTGGACCTGGCCTGCGGCACCGGCGACCTGTGCACCGAGCTGGTGCGCAACGGCCACCTGCCGATCGGCGTCGACCTCTCGTTCGGGATGCTGGTGGCGGCTCGCACCCAGGCCCCGCTGGTGCACGCCGACGTGCTCCGCCTGCCGGTCCCCGACGGGTCGGTCGACGGCATCACCTGCGGCTTCGCGCTCCGCAACCTGGAGGAGCTGCCCCGGTTCTTCACCGAGCTGGCCCGGGTCGTGCGCCCGGGCGGGCGGATCGCCCTGCTCGAGGTGGCGGAGCCGCCCAACCCGGTGCTCCGCTTCGGGCACGGCATCTACTTCGGCAAGGTGGTGCCCAAGATCGGCGGCCTGCTGTCGGACCCGGCCGCCTACCGCTACCTGCCCAAGTCGGTGTCGTACCTGCCCTCGGGCGAGCGGATGCTGGGGATGCTCGAGCAGAGCGGCTTCGCCGACGCTCGCCACGACCTGCTCACGGTGGGCATCGCCCGGCTGATCACCGCCACCCGCGGCCCGGCGTGACGCCCTGATGGCCACGCCCCGGCTGGTCGCCGTCACCCGTCCGCTGGCCGAGCCGGTCGATCCGTCGGCCCTGGCCCGGGCCGACGGCGTGCTCCTGGCTCGGGCCGACGGCACCACCATCGGGACCCGGGGCGAGGCCCTGCGGGTGCCGCTCGCCGAGGCCGCGTCCGCCCTCGCCGCCATCGCCGTCGACGACCCCGTCGACCGCCCCGGCACCGGCCCTCTGGCCGTCGGGGCGCTCCCCTTCCAGCCCGGGGCGCCGGCCGATCTGATCGTCCCCGCCACCGCCGTCGTGCTGGCCGCCGACGGCCAGGCCTGGGTGACGCAGGTCGGCGTCGAGGGCGACGGGCCTCCCGCCCCGCTCGACCTCGACGACCTCCTCGCCCCCCGCGCCCCGTTGGCCGGTCCGGGCCGCTTCACGGTCACCAGCGGCCGGCCCCCCGAGGAGTGGTGCGACGCGGTGGCCGCCGCCACCGCCCAGATCCGGTCCGGCCGGCTGGAGAAGGTGGTGCTGGCCCGCGAGATCACCGTCGAGGCCGACGCCCCCATCGACGTGGCCGCCGTCGTGCATCGGCTCCGCCTGGGCTTCCCCGGCTGCTCCGTCTTCCAGGTCGACGGCTTCGTCGGGGCCAGCCCCGAGCTGCTGGTGGCCCGGCACGGCACCGAGGTCCGGTCGCAGCCCATGGCCGGCACCGCCCCGCGCCGGGGCGACCCGGTGGCCGACGCCGACGCCGTGGCCCGGCTCCAGGCGTCGGCGTCGTACCGCCACGAGCACCAGGTCACCATCGACGCCGTCTACGACGCCCTGGTGCCCTTCTGCTCGTACCTCGACTTCGAGGCCGAGCCGTCGGTCGTCGCCCTCCCCAACGTGACCCACCTGGCCACGACCGTCGCCGGCCAGCTGTCGTCGCCGACGCCGTCGGTCCTCGAGCTGGTGGCCGCCCTCCACCCGACCCCCGCCGTGTGCGGCCGGCCCCGGGCGGCGGCGCTGGAGGTCATCGACGAGCTCGAGGGCTTCGACCGGGGCCCCTACGCCGGCGCCGTGGGCTGGACGGACCGCCACGGACAGGGCGAGTGGGCGGTGGCGATCCGCAGCGCCGTGATCGACGGCGCCCACGCCCGGGTGTTCGCCGGCAACGGCATGGTCGCCGACAGCGATCCCCCCACCGAGCTGGTCGAGACCCGGGCCAAGCTCCAAGCCGTCCTCAGCGTCCTCGTCCGCCCCTGACCCTCCCCGCCCCCTCCAACCTTGGACGGAACCACGCCACATGCGGCGGAGCTCGTCCAAGGTTCGGGGGTTGGCGGCTACGGGGTGGCGAGGGTGTCGCGGGCGGCGGTGGCGATCGCCTCGTTGAGGTGGCGGTGGGCGATGACGTTTCCGGCGCGGTCGGTGGCGACGCGAACCAGGCGGACGCCGCCGGCGTCGAGCGAGGCCCGGACGGCGTCGGCCACGTCGGCCGCTCCGGCGGGCTCGACGGTGACCAGGCCGTGGGCCGCGGCCAGGACCCGGAGGTCGACGCCGTGGGGCGTGCCGAACAGCTCCTCGAACGCCGGCCCGCCCGGCGCGGTGGCCTGGGGCAGGAACGAGAAGATGCCACCGCCGTCGTTGTCGACGACGACGATCGTGAGGTCGATGCCCCGGGCGGCCACGCCGAGGAGGGCGTTGCCGTCGTGCAGCAGGGCGACATCGCCGACCAGGCAGGCCGTGCGGGCGCCGGTGGCCAGGGCCACGCCCACGGCGGTCGACACCACGCCGTCGATCCCGTTGGCGCCGCGGTTGGCGTGGACGGCGACGCCGCGACGGGGGCGGCCGTACCACTCGACGTCCCGGATCGGCATCGACGAGGACACGACGAGCTGCTCGCCGTCGTGGAGCGCGGCCAGCACCCTGCGGGCCGTCCCCGCCTCGGTGAGGTCGGACCCGGCCGCGAGGGTGGCGTCGATGGCGTCCTGGGCCGCGGCCTCGACGCCGCGCCAGCGCTCGTCCCAGCCCGGTTCGGTGGCGGGGGCGAGGAGGGCGCCGGCGCCGTCGTCGGCCCCCAGGGCGTCGACCAGGGTGGCCGCCGGCGCCGGGATGCGCAGGGCGGTGCGGTGGCCCGGGTCGGTCCAGCCGTGGGCGCCGACCCGGACCTCGACGGCCTCGGCGGCGGCGATCCACTCGTTGACGATGCGGGAGGCCACCGGCGCCCCCAGGTGGAGGACCAGGTCGGGACGGAGGGCGGCAGCCAGGTCGGCGTCGCGCAGGAGGGCGTCGGCCGTGCCCACGACGGTGGCGCCCCGGCGGCCGTGACCCTCCAGCCCACCCCGCACGCGGGCGTCGAGGAGCAGGGGCCAGCCCAGGGCCGAGGCGATGCGGGGGGCGGCGTTGCCGATCGAGCGGGGCCCGGTGGCGGGCTCGCCCGGCTCGGTGCCGGCGACGACGATCCCCCGCCGGGCCCGGCGCAGGAGGGCGTCGAGGCCGCGGAGGTCGGGCACGGCCCGCACGGCCGTCGCCGTGACCCACGGGGCGCCGTCGGTCCGGCCGGCCGGGACGTGGGCCGGGGCGCCGACGAGCGGCTCCCGGAAGGCCAGGTCGAGGTGGACCGGTCCGGGCCGCGCCGCGCCCCCGCCGCCGAGCGCCTCGACGACGGCCCGGCCGGCCCGCGCCCGCCAGGTGGGCCGGGCGGCCAGGTCGGGGACGCCGGGAGCGTCGAACCAGCGGGTCGCAGTGCCGTAGAGCCGGATCTGGTCGATGGTCTGGGCGGCGCCGACGTCGGCCAGCTCGGGCGGCCGGTCGGCGGTGGCCACGATCAGCGGGACGCTGGCCTGGTGGGCCTCGACCACGGCGGCGTGGACCTCGGCCGCCGCCGTCCCGCTGGTGGTGAGCAGCACCGCGGGCCGACCCGCCGCCAGGCCCAGGCCGAGGGCGGTGAAGGCGCCGGCCCGCTCGTCGTGGTGCACGTGGACCCGGATGCGCTCGTCGCCGTGGAGGGCCAGCGCCATCGGGGTCGACCGGCTGCCGGGGCAGACCACGGCGTCGGTGACGCCGCTGCGGGCCCACTCGTCGACCAGCGTGGCGCACCACGAGGCGGCCACGTCCTCCGGCCGCACCTCGATCCCGTCGTCCACGCCCGCAGCGTAGGGAGGCCAGCCCCACCAACCCCGAACTCGGTGGAGTAGGTGACGCGTTTCGGGCACCTACTCCACCGAGTTCGCAGACGGGGTGGGTACGGTCCGGCGGGTGACGCGGATCGTGCTGCTCCACGGGTTCACCCAGACCGGGGTGAGCTGGCGCCCGGTGGTCGAGCGGCTGGGCGACGACGTCGAGGTGGCCGTGCCCGACCTGCCGGGCCACGGGCGGGCCTCCGACCAGCGGCTCGATCTGGCCGGCACCGCCGCCGCCGTGGCCGCCACCGCGGGGCGGGCGATCTACGTCGGCTACTCGATGGGCGGCCGGGTCGCCCTGCGGCTGGCCCTCGACCACCCCGACCGGGTCGAGCGGCTGGTGCTGGTGGGGGCCACCGCCGGCATCGACGACCCGGCCGAGCGGGCCGCCCGCCGGGAGGCCGACGAGGCCCTCGCCCGGCGGATCGAGGCCGACGGCGTCGAGCCCTTCCTCGCCGGCTGGCTGGCCCAGCCCCTCTTCGCCGGGCTGAGGCCGGAACACGACGACCTGGCCGCCCGCCGGGCCAACACCGCCGCCGGGCTGGCCGCCTCGCTCCGCCTCTGCGGCACCGGGACGATGGACCCGCCCTGGTGGGACGGGCTCGGTGGGCTGGCGGCCCCGACGACCGTCGTCGCCGGCGAGCACGACGCCAGGTTCCGAGCCCTGGGCGAGCGGCTGGCCGGCGCCATCGGCGGAGCGGCGAGGGTCGAGGTCATCGCGTCGACGGGTCACGCCTGCCACCTCCAGGACCCGGCGGCGGTGGCGAGGGTGATCCGCGCAACCCCTTGACATCCAACCGACGGGCGGTGAACGGCGCCGCCGCGAACGATCGGGACGACCGCGCCCGTCGCCCTGTCCGGCGCAGCCGCTGGGGGTCTGGGGGGTCTCCCCCAGGAAGGGACGGCCGGAGGCGAGGAACGAGGCGGAGGCCGTCGGACAGCCCCGAGCGCAGCGAGGGCCCTCCAGTTCGAGGAAGGACGCGAGCGCAGCGAGCTTCCTGACGAGAGGGCCCAAAACGGCAGCGACCCCCGACGCCGCACCGACCGAGGTCGGGCGGCGGCCGGGGGCCGCCAGGCGGTTGGCATCCACCATGCGATCTTTCGTCGGCGTTAGCCTTCGTCCGATCACTTCCATCGCCCGTCGGAGCCGGAGCTCTGGCGGGCGATGTCCTTTTTCCGAGCGGCGAGGGCGCCGGAGCGCACTGCCGACCGTCCCACCAGCGCCGGAGCAAGCCCCGGTGCGGTGGGCCCGTCTCGCAGCACGACCCGAGGGCCGTACGGCGGGACGGACGGTGAACACCTTCCTCCACATCGGTGGTGCGCACCTCAGGTGGCGGACCCGTTTCCCGGGGCGAGCCCAGGTCGTTCTCCGTCGCCGTCACTGCGTCCGTGCCGTTGCGGTAGGGGGACCATCCGCTGTTCGGGGCTCGCGGTCAACGGGTTTCGCGAGATCCACAGACTTCTCCCCGAGGTTTCCGCGATATCCGCAAGCCATCCCCGGTCGTCCATAGGTTGACCACAGGTTCACCCACAAGCCCGTGACCCGCGCCACGAACGTGTGTTCCGATCGGATCAGCCCCAGAGGGCGAGACCGGCGGTGAAGCAGGCACCGAAGAGGAGCTGGACCCGGCCGGTGGCGACCAGGACGGGGATCAGGGCCGGGCCCTTCGCCCCCGACAGGACGGCCACGACCGGCTTCTGGGCCACGAGGACGGCCACCAGCGCGATGCCGCCCGACGGACGACCGCCCAGGCCGGCCACGAAGGGAACCAGGAGGAACGCTCCGAGCAGCAGGCCGACGTAGAGGAACCGGGTCCGCCGGTCGCCCAGCCGCACGGCGAGGGTCTTCTTGCCGACCTCGGTGTCGCCGGGGATGTCGCGCAGGTTGTTGGTGACCAGCAGGGCGGTGGCCAGGAGGCCCACCGGCACCGACGCCGCCAGCGCCAGGCCATCGAGCCCGTCGACCTGCACGTAGGCCGACCCGGCGGTGGCCACCACGCCGAAGAAGGTGAAGACGAAGACCTCGCCGAAGCCGGCGTAGCCGTAGGGCCGGGGGCCGCCCGTGTAGAACCAGCCGGCGGCGATGGCCAGGGCGCCGACCACGAAGAGCTCCGGCCCCACCACGATCGCCAGGGCGGCGCCGGCCACCCCGGCCACGCCGAAGGAGACGAGGGCGGCCCGCTTCACGGCGCCGGGCCGGGCCAGGCCCTGGCCCACCAGGCGGACGGGACCGACCCGCCGCTCGGCGTCGTCGGTGCCCCGGATGCCGTCGGAGTAGTCGTTGGCGAAGTTGGTGCCCACCTGGAGGGCCAGGGCCACCACCAGGGCGCAGGCGGCTCGCCACCAGATCAGCCCGCCGTCGACCTGGCCCACGGCGCACGCCGTGCCCACCGCGACGGGGACGACGGCGGCGGGCAGGGTCCGGGGCCGGGCCCCGGCGAGCCAGAGCCGGAAGCCCTCCGGCGAGGGCGGAGGCGGGCTCACGGGCGCTTGGGGAACTTCTCGAACTCGGGCCGGCGCTTCTGCTTGAAGGCGTCGCGGCCCTCCTGGGCCTCCTCCGAGCCGTAGAAGAGGAGGTTGGTGTCGTGGGCCAGCTGCTGGAGGCCGGCCAGGCCGTCCTCGTCGGCGTGGAAGCTGGCCTTGAGCAGCCGCAGGGCGAACGGCGACAGCCGCATCATGTCCTGGCACCAGCGGACCGTCTCCGCCTCCAGCTCCTCGAGCGGGACGACGGTGTTGACGAGGCCCCAGTCGAGCGCCTGCTGGGCGTCGTACTGGCGGCAGAGGAACCAGATCTCCTTGGCCCGCTTCTGGCCGATCTGACGGGCCAGGACCGACGCCCCGAAGCCGCCGTCGAACGAGCCCACCCGAGGGCCGGTCTGGCCGAAGGTGGCGTTGTCGGCGGCGATGGTGAGATCGCACAGCACGTGGAGGACGTGCCCGCCACCGACGGCGTAGCCGGCCACCATGGCCACGACCGGCTTGGGCAGCCGGCGGATCTGGACGTGGAGATCGGTGACCAGGAAGCGCCCCACGCCCCGCTGGCCGACGGCATCGTCGCCGACGTAGCCCGAGTCGCCCCGGGCCCGTTGGTCGCCACCGGAGCAGAAGGCGAGCGGGCCCTCGCCGGTGAGCACCACCACGCCGACGTCGGGGTCCTCCCGCGCCCGGTCGAAGGCGGCGACCAGCTCCTCGACGGTGTGGGGCCGGAAGGCGTTGCGCACCTCGGGCCGGTCGATGGTGATCTTGGCGATCAGCCCGCCGCCATCACCGTCGGGGAAGGCGGGCGCCGTCTCGTAGCGGATGTCGTCCCACTCCCCCGCCTCCTCCCACGCCAGGGCGGGGGCGACGGAGCGGCTGGCATCGGCGGGATCGACCATGCGGCCGAGTTTCGCCCAGCCCCCCACCGGACGCGCAACTGGCGATCGGATCCGGCGGCTTCCCGCCGGATCCGATCGCCAGCTCGCAGAAGGTGAAGAGGGGTGGGAGAGGGTCGGAGCGTCAGCCCTTGCCGGTGCTGATGATCCGGCGGAGGACCCGACGGCCGGCGTCGGTGTCGTCGTCGCCGTCGTCGTCGGCCGAGGCCGCCGCGGCCAGGGCCCGGGCGGCGGCCGGGCTGAGCGAGTCGAGGGGCACGCCGAGCTCCTCGGACCGGGTCCGCTGGGCGGCTCGGGCGTCCTCGTCGGTCCGGTCCCGCCGGGCGGCCAGCTCGTCCTGGTCGTCCGGCAGAGCCTCGGGGAGGGCGGCCTCGGGGACGGCGG
This sequence comes from Iamia sp., assembly GCA_035318405.1. Classification (GTDB taxonomy): domain Bacteria; phylum Actinomycetota; class Acidimicrobiia; order Acidimicrobiales; family Iamiaceae; genus Iamia. Next base: position 423 of record DATHEV010000557.1, on the reverse strand, counting down.
CCGGCGGGGCCGGGGGCGAGGGCGAGGGCGGAACATCGCCGAGGAGCGGCTCGGGCAGGGCGGTGCCGACCTCCGCCGTGCCGAGGTAGCTGTGGCCGGCCACGGGTCCGCCGAGCTGGCTGTCGAGGTCGACGGCGTAGCTGCCGGCGGCGATCGGATCGGCCGGGGCCGGAGCCGGGGCGTCGAGCGAGGGCAGGGCCCCGGCCGGGGAGCCGTAGGGCGCCAGCGGCTGGACGGTGTCGACCGCCGGCAGGGCATCGAGCGACGGCAGGGCGTCCCCGGGAGCGACGGGGTCGAGCAGCGCCTGCGGCTCCAGCGCCGGCAGGGCGTCGAGCGCGGGCAGGACCTCGGCCTCGACCGCGGGCGAGACGTCGACGGGCGGCGTCAGCGGCTCCCAGGGGCCGAGCGCGGCGGGCTCGGCCG
>DATHEV010000556.1:0-2402 GCA_035318405.1 Iamia sp. | reverse complement strand
AGGCGAGGGCGTCCTCGTAGGAGGTGAAGCCGTCCACCACGCCGTCGAGCATGAGGCGGGCCTCGACCGTGGGCGTGTCGGCCACGGTGTCCTGCGCCAGGTCGCCGAGCGCCTGAGAGGAGATGAACACCCGGGCGCCGCAGTCGTCGATGATGTAGCTCAGCTCGCCCGGCGTGAGGCGGGTCGACGCCGCCGTGTAGTACAGCCCGGCGTAGTGACAGCCCCACGCCACCTCGAGGAACCGGATCTGGTTCTCGATGCAGAAGGCGACGTGGTCGCCGGCCGCCAGGCCCAGCGATCCCAGCAGGTTGGCCAGCCGGGTGGCCCGCTCGTCGAGCTCGGCGTAGGTGAGGACCTCGCCGCTGCCCGCCATGATCACGGCCGGCTTGTCAGGGAACGACTCGACGAAGGTACCGGGGTACGACATGGCCGGTGAACCTAGGAGGTCAGGGAAGAGGGGGCGAGCCCACGTCGGTCCGCAAGCGCGGCGCGGCTCGGCGTGCGGCGCAGTGGATCAGACGGGGTCGCCGAGGTGGGTGCGGAACATCAGGTCGGCGTCCGGTTCGGCGGGGTCGCCCCACACGCCCTCGCTCCGGGCCCTCATGGCGCCGGGGTAGCTGTTCTCCCCGGAGATGAACACGAGCCAGATCCCGTAGGCGTCGGGCGCCTGGGGCGCCACCTCGAGGACCAGGCCGTACTCGATGCCGCCCTCGACGTCGGCCACGTCGTCGAGCTCGACGTGGTACTCGCCGCCCACCCCTTCGTCCGCCAGGGACGGATCGAGGGAGCCGGACCCGAGGATGGTCCCGGTCGGGTTCCCGTCCTCGTCGAGGGTCTGGACGCTGAGCAGGAGCGGCCCCGGTGGGGTCTCGGTCTCGGAGATCCACAGGCCGATGATGTCGACGGCGTAGATCCGGCCCGTCCGGCTCGGGGTGATGGCCTGGGCGTAGGAGCTGGAGGTCACGCTGTCGTCGGAGATGCCGAGGAAGCCCGCCGGATCGGCGTCGTTGACCTGGTCGAGGTTCTCGCCGTCCTCGTCGGCGGGCTCCAGGACCGTCACCTCGGACACGGCCGGCTCGGTGCTGGCGGCGTGCTTGTCGCTGCCGTTGTAGACGGCGGTGATCTCGTGGTGGCCGGGGCAGAGCCAGGGCCGCCAGGTGGCGACGCCGTTGCTGTTGACGTTGACGGTGCCGGTGATGCAGCCGCTGGACGTGAAGGTGACGGTGCCGGTCGGGCGCCGGGTGGGCACGGCGGGCGCGACGGCCCGGACCACGGCCTTGATCTCGGCCGGGTCCTCGTAGGGGACCGGGTCCTGGGTCGGGGCGACGGTGATGGCCGTGGCGGCGGCGCCGATGGTGACCGGGACGCTGTTGGTCGTCGAGCCGGGCGCGATGCCGACATCGCCGGAGTAGCTGGCGGTGATGGCGTGGTCGCCGGGCGGGAGGGTCGAGGTGGTCAGCACCGTGTTGCGGGTCGTGGCCGTGGCGGAGCCGATCGGATTGCCGTCGGCCAGGAAGGTGATGGTCCCGCCCTTCGGCACGCCGCCGCCCTTGGGCGTGAGGGCCGCCGTCAGCTTCACGGTCTGGGACCACACCGACGACGCGGGTGCGGCCGCGATGGTGAAGGCCTTGGCCTTCGGCCCCGTGGGCACGACGGCCCCGGACGGTGCCGCGGCCAGGCCGAAGCCGGCGACGGCCACGAGGACGGCCAGCATGAGCTGGAGCGAGCGCTTCACGATGATCTCCCTACGCCGCCAGGCCCCTGCCACGCCGCGCCGGATCACGATATCGCCTCACCCGTCTGGGCGAGGCGATGGCGGATCGCCTGCGGTCAGCCGCTGAGGGAGCTGACGACCCAGGTCTGGAAGCGCAGGTCGCGGTCGGGCACGGGCGACCACGGAGCGGACCCGGGCTCGAACAGGAACGGGTCCGCCGGCACGTCCGCGGTGACGTCGACGCGCCACGAGCCGTTGCTGCTGGCCGGCTGTGGTGTCGCCCCGACGACGATCGCGTACCGGGTGCCGGCCGTGACCGGAGCGGTCTGGCCCAGGACGATGTGGGCGTTGAAGCGGGTCGCCTCGGCCCCGGCGGAGACGTCGAGCGATCCGTGTCCGAGCACCGTGGAGGTCGGGATGTCGTCCTCGTCGACGCCGAAGATGCTCACGTCGAGGGGCAGCGGGGCGGTGGCGTTGGGGCCGCGGTGCCAGGCCACGGTGAGGTCGACGGCGTCGAGGTCGCCCGTGGTCCCCGCCGTGAAGACCTGGGCGAAGGGGATGGGGAAGGCCTCGATGACGCTGCTGATCTCGACGCTGCCGGTCCCCGGCCCCGTGTTGCCGGTGTCGGGGAGGCTGGCGGCCGTCATGGTGATCTCGGTGTTGGCCGGGCTGCTGGCGTCGTGCTCCT
>DATHEV010000555.1:0-3428 GCA_035318405.1 Iamia sp. | reverse complement strand
GTGCGAGGAGGCCGTCGCCACCGTGACGATCCTGTCGACCGCGACGGCGGGGGTCCGATGAACGTCGCCGCCATCCTCGACCAGACGGCGCGGCTGTTCCCCGACCGCCCGGCGGTGGCCGTCGGGGGCACCGACACGTGGACCTACGGCGACGTCGCCGACCGCGCCGCCCGCCTCGCCCGGTCCCTCCTCGATGGTGGCCTCCGACCGGGCGACCGGGTCGCCATCGTGATGGAGAACAACGGCTGGTACATCGAGAGCCTCTTCGCCGTGTGGTGGGCCGGTCTCGTCGCCGTCCCCGTCAACGCCCGCCTGCACCCGCGAGAGGTCGAGTACATCCTCGACGACTCGGGCGCCGCCGCATGCCTCGTGAGCGAACCCCTCGAGGACCACCTGCGCGACGTGCCCGCCGAGGTGCAGCGCCTCGTCGTCGGCTCCCGCGCCCACGAGGTCGCGGTCGCGGCCGGATCGGTGGGACGCCACCACACCTCGTCCCCGTCCGACGCCGCCTGGCTCTTCTACACCAGCGGCACCACCGGGCGGCCGAAGGGGGCCGTGCTCACGCATCGGAACCTGATGGCGGCGGCGACGAGCTTCCTCGCCGACGCCGGTTCGTTCTCGCCCGGCGGGTCGATCCTGCACCTGGCGCCGCTGTCGCACGCCAGCGGCATCACCGGCCTGGCCCTGACGGCGCGGGCCACCCGCCACGTCGTCCCCGACGTCCCCAGCTTCGACCCCGCCTACGTCTCCGAGCTGCTGCGGCGCTATGAGCGCAGCACGTTCTTCGCCGTGCCCACGATGATCACCCGGCTGGTGCGGGAGGGCATGGACGCTGCCGCCCTCGACCACCTCCAGACGATCTTCTACGGCGGCGCCCCCATGTACGTCGAGGACCTGCGGGCGGCCATCGACGCGCTCGGGCGCGACCGCCTGTGGCAGGGCTACGGCCAGGGCGAGGCACCGGGCACGATCACCCACCTGCCGCCGTGGCTCCACGTCGATCCCGACCACCCCCGTCACGACGAGGTGCTCGCGTCGGTGGGCGTCCCCCGCTCCGGGGTCGAGCTGCGGGTCGTCGACGAGGACGGCCGCCCCGTGCCGAGCGGCGAGATCGGCGAGGTGACCGTCCGCGGCGACGTGGTGATGCAGGGCTACTGGAACCTGCCCGAGGCGTCGGCCGTCGCGCTCCGCGACGGCTGGCTCCACACCGGCGACCTCGGCTCGTTGGACGACCACGGGCTGCTGACCCTGCGCGATCGATCGAAGGACGTGATCATCTCCGGGGGATCGAACATCTACCCGCGGGAGATCGAAGAGGTCCTGCTGCGGCATCCCCGCGTGGTCGACGTCGCCGTCGTCGGTCGCCCGGACGCGGACTGGGGGGAGGCCGTCGTCGCCTTCGTCGTGGCCGACGGCATCGTGCCCGAGCACGAGCTGGACGCCCGCTGCGCGGCGGCCATCGCCCGGTACAAGCGGCCTCGCAGCTACGTGTTCGTCGATGCCCTCCCGCTCAGCACCATCGGCAAGGTGCTCAAGAGCGAGCTCCGTGCGACCTTCACCTCGCCGGACCCGCCGGCCGCCGGCTCCGGCGGGCCGCCGTGAGGGCCCGGGCGTGGGCGCGCAAGGCGCTCTCCCTGCTGCTCGTCCTCTTCCTCGTCACCGGGTTCACCTCGCTCCTCGTGTCGATGCTGCCCGGAGACGTCGCCGAGACGGTGATCCCCTTCGGAGACGAGAGGGACCGTGAGCAGCTGCGGGCCGATCTCGGGCTCGACGACCCCCTGCCCGCCCAGTACGGCAGGTGGCTCGGCGGCTTCCTCACCGGCGACCTCGGCCACTTCTACCGTCAGGGCAACGTCTCGGACGTCTCCGACCGGGTGGCCGACACGGCCCCCGTCTCGCTGCTGCTCATGCTCTACGCCCAGGTGCTGGGTCTCGTCATCGCCGTGCCGCTCGGGGTGCTGTCCGCCGTGCGCGAGGGCTCGCTGATCGATCGGGCGCTCAGCACGGTCGCCTACGCCCTGCTCGCCGTGCCCAACTTCGTCCTGGCGCTCGTGCTCGCCTCGATCTTCGGCGTCACCCTCCGCTGGGTCCCGCCGACGGGCTACGTGCCGCCGGGCGACGGTCTCGCCGACCACCTCCGCTCCATGGCGCTGCCGGCCGTCAGCCTCGCCCTCGGCCAGGTCGCCATCTACATGCGGCTCCTGCGGGCCGACATGATCGCCACCCTCCGATCCGACTTCATCCTGGCGGCGCGGGCGAAGGGCCTGAAGCCCCGCCGCGTGCTGTGGTCCCACGCGCTGCGCCCGTCCAGCTTCACCCTCCTGACCCTGGCCGGCCTGAACGTCGGCTCGCTCATCGGCGGCGCCCTCATCATCGAGAACGTCTTCGGCCTCGACGGGCTGGGCCTCCTGCTCTACACGGCCATCACCGAGCGCCAGGTGGTCGCCATCCAGAGCATCGTGGCCGTGATCGCCGTCGGGTACGTGCTCGTGAACGCCGGCGTCGACCTCCTGTACTCGGTGATCGATCCAAGGGTCCGCCATGCCGACTGACCTCGGCCCGCTCGCCGTCGACGACGCCGCCCCGGACGCGGGCTTCCGCCACCGGCGGGGGTTCGGCATCGGGGGCGCGCTGGCGTCGACGTGGATGGCGCTGGCGCTGGCCATGGCCGTCGCGCCGGGGATCTTCCCCGTGCCCGCCCTCACCGAGCGGTCCCGTGACGCGCTCGTCGCCGACCGCTTCGGCCCCCAGCCCGGGCACTGGCTCGGAGTCGACAGCAACGGGTTCGACATGGCCGCCAAGGTGGTGCACGGGGCGCGTGCGTCCCTTCTCGTCGGGGTCGGGGCCATGATCGTCGGCCTCCTGCTGGGCGGCACCCTCGGCCTCCTCGCCGGCTACTTCCGGGGCCGGACCGACGCCGTCGTCTCGACCGTCTTCGACTTCATGCTCGCCTTCCCGCAGCTGGTCCTGGCCCTGACGTTGGTGACCGTGTTCGCCACCAGCGCGCAGAGCGAGGAGGTCGCCTACGGCCAGAGGGTCGCGGTGGTGACCCTCGCCATCGGCGTGGCGTCGGTGCCCGTCCTGGGTCGCATCGCCCGCGCCGCCACGCTGACCTGGGCCCAGCGGGAGTTCGTCGTCGCCGCCCGCTCGGGCGGGGCCACCTCGTTGCGGATCATCGTCCGCGAGATCCTCCCGAACGTCGCCCCCACGCTCCTGTCGGTCGTCCTGCTGGGCATCGGTGTGGTCATCGTGGTCGAGGGCGGACTGGCGCTCCTCGGCCTCGGCGTCCCCCCGTCGGTCGACAGCCCGTCGTGGGGCAACCTCATCGCGACGCTGCGGTCCCAGCTCTTCCTCGGCCGGCCGTGGGGCGTGTTCGCCCCGTCGATCGCCGTGTTCCTCACCGTGCTCTCGCTCAACGTGCTGGGCGA
>DATHEV010000554.1:0-3164 GCA_035318405.1 Iamia sp. | reverse complement strand
GGCGACGACGACGAAGAGACCGCCGCCGAGCCCCGGACCACCTCGGACGAGGCCGCACCTGGAGGCGGGGGCCGGGGCGCGGGCCCCATCCTGGTCGTGATCGGCACCGCCGTCCTGCTGGGCGGGGCCGTGGTCGCCATCGCCCGCCGCATCTGACCAACCCGACCGACCCCATCCGACCCGGCCGCCCGACCTCGGCGCCGGCCGACGGGCTGCGGGTGGCGGCCGACCGGCATGCCAGCATGACCCCATGCCGGCCCACGACGACCGCCCGCTGCGCGGGCTGCCCGCCCGCGTGCGGCGGTCCCGCCGGATGGCCGTCGCGGCCCGCCGGGCCGGGCTCGCCCCGTCCGTGCCCCGCCACGGCAGCGACCCCCGGGCCGACGAGGCGCTGACCACCCTCGACGCCACCATCCGGCCGCTCGGGGGCGGCGCCGCGTACCGGCGTCTCGACTGGGCCCCCGGCGAGCCCCACGTCCTGCGGGACGACCTCGGCGTCCGTCCCGCCGCCGACCGGACCGCCACCCGCACCTCGCTGCTGTACGTCGCCCACCACACCGACGTCCACATCTGCGACGCCCAGTCGCCCTCCCGTCTCGAGGGCGGCGACGCCTTCGGCTGGGCCAACCCCGGCTCCGACGGCGGCCATCGACCGCAGGAGATCTTCACCACCCAGGTGCTCGACCAGCTCGTCGTGGCCACCAACGCCGTCACCACCAGCCCGCTCAGCGGCGCGCCGATGGCCTGGTGCGTCCAGACCGGCGACAACGTGGACAACCGGGGGGCGGCCGAGCTGCGCTGGTGGATCGACGTCCTCGACGGGCGCGAGGTCACCCCCAACTCGGGTGCGCCGGACCGCTACGAGGGCGTGCAGCGCTCGGGCTGGCGGGGCGCGTGGCACCCGGATCGGGCGGGATGGGATCGCCGGTCGCGGGCCGGCTTCCCCCACCTCCCGGGTGTGCTCGACGCCGGCGTCGCCGCCTTCGCCCCCGTCGGCCTGGCCGTGCCGTGGCTGGCCGTCTTCGGCAACCACGACCTCATCTTCCAGGGCTCGTTCGGACCGACCCGTGGGGCCCGGCTCGACCTCCTCGGCGCCATGCTCGTCGACACCGACCGCAAGCCGATCGGGGCGGCCGGGCTGGCCCGGGCGCTCGCCGTGGCCACCGCCACCAAGGGCGATCCGGCGCGGTGGGCCCGCACGGCGCGGGGTCCGTGGGTCCAGGAGGTCACGCCCGACCCCGACGCCCGGCGGCCCGTCGCCGCCGACGACTACGTCGCCACCCTCCTCGACCCGGGTCCCGACGGCGCTCGCGGGCCGGGCCCACTCGGGCACGGCTTCACCGAGGCCAACGTCCTCGACGGAACCACGTGGTGGTCGCGGTGGGAGGGCCCGCACCTCCAGGTCATCGGGCTCGACACCTGCAACCACACCCATGGCGACGGCGGCGGGATGGGTCCGGCCCAGACGGCGTGGCTGACCGACCAGCTCGAGCGCTGCCACACCCGCTACCGGGACGAGCGCGGCCGCTGGGTCGACGGTCACGGCCCGGACCGCATGGTGATCCTGCTCAGTCATCACGCCAGCTGGACGATGGCCAACACCGTCGACGACGAGGCCGACCCCGGCCCCCGCACCCTCGGTCCCGCCCTCCTCGACCTGCTCGACCGCTTCCCCAACGTCGTGCTCTGGATCAACGGCCACACCCACCGCCACACCGTGCAGGCGCACCGGCGCACCGAGGGCGGTGGCTGGTGGGAGCTCAACACCGCCAGCGGCATCGACTTCGGCCAGCAGGGCCGGACCATCGAGCTGTTCGCCAACGGCGACGGCACCCTGTCGATCGTCGCCACCGTGCTCGACCACCACGGCCCGCCCCGGGTGGCCCACCGGCGGGACGGGCGCTGGGCGCCGGTCGAGCTGGCGTCGCTCAGCCGCGAGCTGGCCGCCAACGACGACCAGTGGGTCGACCCGCTCTACGGCCTGGGCCGGGTCGAGGACCGCAACGTCGAGCTGGCCCTGCCGCTGCCCTTCCCCCTGGACTGAGGGGCCGGCCGCCCCCGCCGGCGGGTCAGGACCTGGTCAGGTCGACGCGGTCGTCGACCCGCGGGCAGCCGGCGACGAGCGCTCGCAGCATCGAGCGGGCCAGGGCGACGTCGGAGGCACCGGTGGAGGTGAGGTGCTGGCAGCCGAGGTGCCCGGCGATGAGCAGCTGGGTGAACGTCTCGGTGTCGATCCCGTCGGGTGGGCGCCGGCCCTCGGCGTCGAGGAGGGCCTCGACGCCGCGCTGGAGCTCGTTCCGGAAGAAGGCGCGGTGCCGCTCGAGGCGGGCCTCGAGGCCGGGGGTGCGCAGCGAGTGGAGGAGGAACTCGGTGCTGATCACGAACCAGGCCCGGTCGGGGGCTCGGAGGGCGACGAGGGCGGCCATCGCCGTCTCGAAGGGCTCGTCGTTGGTCTCGACGGTCGACACCTGCTCGCGGATGGCGGCCGCCGTGGTGTCGACGGTGCGCTCCCACAGGGCCAGCAGCAGCTCGTCGAGGCTGGTGAAGTTGCTGTAGAAGGCGCCCCGCGTGAAGCCGGCCCGGGCGCACACCTCTTCGATGGTGGCGGCCTGGAAGCCGACCTCGCAGAACGTGTCGTAGGCACTGTCGAGGAGCCGTCTCCGGGTCTCCTCGCGGCTGGGCCGGCTCGCGGGGCCGTCGACCGACGAGCTCGCGGACGGCGACGACGACATGGAAGGCGAACCTACCCCTGACGGGTGTCGCCCCAACCCGTTAGTACACGCACTGTCCGGTTCCGATCATCGGCCTCGGGCAGGGCCGTGTCGTGCTGTACCTGGCGTGGGAGGACACCGGAGAGGTCGACGCGACGGCCGAGGGCCCGTGGGAGGACGCCATCGTGCTCCGCCCCGGCCTCCTCCTGCTCGACAGCCAGGCCACCCGCTCGGTCGTCTACCACGCCCTCAAGCACCACCTCCCCGAGGGCACCGCCCTCCTCATCGCCCCTCTGAGCGCCGCCCCCAAGATGAAGGGCATGAGCGAGGGCTCGACCACCTGGCTCCGCCAACGACGCTGAGCAGGAATGCCGCCCGCCGTCCGGGGCAACGATCGCCATGAGATCGTGGCCACCGGCCTCGCCGTGCACGACGACATCCTCTTCGTGACGA
>DATHEV010000553.1:0-2133 GCA_035318405.1 Iamia sp. | reverse complement strand
GGGGGCCAGCGGTGAGGGTGGTGCCCGGGGCGACCCGGCGACTCGGACGGACGAGGGCCCGCCAGGTCCCGGCTGGCTCCCGCTCGAGCAGGAGGACCTCGACCGCGCCGCCGGTGGGCTTGGTGGCGGCGATGCGGGCGGGCAGGACCCGCGTGTCGTTCACGACCAGGACGTCGCCGGCGTCGAGGAGCGTCGGCAGGTCGCGCACACCCCGGTGGTCCGGGGGCCGGAGCGGGCCGCGGTCGACCAGCATCCGGGCCGCGTCCCGGGGCTCGATCGGCACCTGGGCGATGCGGTCCTCGGGCAGGTCGTAGGCGAACGCCTCCACCGGCGTTCTGTCCGTCCCCGTGGACCGTGGCGGTGCACCCGGATTGACAGAACCGGGTTTCGTCACGGCCGGGGGGTGACGGTGGCCAGGGCCTCGAGGGCGGCGCCGGCGAGCACGCGGGCGCCGATGGCGATGGCCCCCTCGTCGACGTCGAAGGCGGCGGCGTGGATGTCGGCCCCCTGGATCCCGACCGGGCTGACCCCCAGGCGGATGAAGGCGCCGGGCACGCGCTCCAGGAACCACGAGAAGTCCTCGCCCCCACCGCTCTGGCGGGTGGGCCCGACGCCCCGCGCGCCGACCACGGCCTCGGCGGCCCGGCCCAGCAGGCCGGTGGCCCACGGCTCGTTGTCGACCGGCGGCGCCCCGACGCGGTGGTCGAGCTCCCAGAGGGCGCCGCGAGGCTCGGCGATGCTGGCGATGAGCACCGGGAGGAGCTTGGCCGCGTCCTCCCACCCGGTCCGGCCCGTGGCCCGGAGCGAGCCCCGCAGCTCGGCCGTGCTGGGGATGACGTTGGGGGCGTCGCCGGCGGTGATCGACCCGAACGTGAGGTTCACGCCGTCGCGGGGGTCGGTCAGGCGGTCGAGCGAGGCGGGCAGGTCGACGGCGAGTCGGGCGGCCACGTTGACCAGGTCGGCGGTGCGGTGGGGCCGGGCGGTGTGGCCGCCGGGACCGGTGACCCGGATGACCACCATGTCGGTGGCGCTGGTGATCGGCCCCGGCGACAGCCCGAGCCGGCCCACCTCGATGTGCGGGTCGCAGTGCAGGGCGAAGATGGCGATGGCGCCGTCGACCCGGCCGGCCTCGGCCAGCGGGCGGGCGCCCGACGGGATCGCCTCCTCGGCCGGCTGGAAGACGACCCGCACCCGCCCGGGTCGGCTCCGCAGGACCTCGGCCAGGGCCAGCGTCGCCCCCACGGCGGCGGCGGCGTGGACGTCGTGACCGCAGGCGTGGCACACGCCGGGCACGGTCGAGCGGTAGGGCACGTCCTTGACGTCCTGCATGCGCAGGGCGTCGATGTCGGCCCGCAGGGCGACGAGCGGTCCATCGGTGCCGACCTCGGCCACCAGCCCGGTGGCGCCCTCGCCGGGCGCGGTGGCGACGCCGCGGGCGGCCAGCAGGTCCCGCAGGACGGCGGTGGTGCGGACCTCCTCCCACGACGGCTCCGGGTGGGCGTGGAGGTCCCGGCGCAGCGCCACCAGATCGGCCTCGACGGCGGCGACGGCGCGCCCGACCCCGTCGTGGTCGACGGGCGTGCTGCGAGACGGGGTCACGGGGAGGAGAGCAGCACGCCGGGCCGGTCCGACGCCAGCTCGCCGACGAGGAGGTCGACGACCGGGCGCAGCGCCGCCGCCCCGACGGCGCCCTCGGTCACGACGGCCCGCTGGCGCTGGTAGCTGGCCCCGTCGGTGAGGATGGTGCCGACCCGGGCCAGATCGGCCTCGCAGTCGAGCCGGGCGGCGACGGGGGCCATCTCGGCCAGCAGCTCGGTGATGGCGGCCCGGACCGGCTGCTGGGTGCCCCGGTCGTCGACGATCACGTCGGCGTCGAGGCCGAAGCGACCGGCCCGCCACTTGTTCTGGCGCAGGATCCAGTCCTTGTGCCGGGGCAGGGTGAAGCCCCGGTCGATCATGGTGTCGAGATGGGTCACCAGGCACTGGGCTAGGGCGGCGACGGCGGTGACCTCCGACAGCGTCGGGATGCCGTCGCACATGCGCAGCTCGACGGTGCCGAAGTCGGGGTGCGGGCGGATGTCCCACCACACCTCGCGCACGGTGGAGATGGCCTGGGACGAGACCAGCGTCTCC
>DATHEV010000552.1:0-5889 GCA_035318405.1 Iamia sp. | reverse complement strand
AACGCCCTCTACGCCCCGACCTTCAGCGCCGTGGTGCCGATCCTGGTCCCCCGCCGCGACCTGGCCGGCGCCATCTCGCTCAACTCGGTCCAGATGAACGCATCCCGGGTGGTGGGCCCGGCCATCGGCAGCCTGATCTTCGCCAACTTCGGCGCCTCGTTCGTCTTCCTGATCAACGCCATCAGCTATGGCGCCGTGATCATCGCCCTCACCCGCGTCCCGCTCCCCGAGCCGAAGTCGACCGGCACCCAGGGCCTCCACCGGCTGCTCGAGGGCATCCGCTACGCCCGCGGCCACCGCGAGGTGGGCCAGGCCATCCTCGTGATCTTCATCTTCTCGCTGCTGGCGCTGCCGTTCATCACCCAGATGCCCACGCTCGCCGACGAGAACCTGGGCCTGGCGGCCAAGTCCGAGGCCTACGGCCTGCTCTACGCCGCCTTCGGGCTGGGGGCGGTCACCGGCGCCCTGTCGATCGGCACCCTGTTCGCGGGGCGGGACAAGGCCACGCTGACCCGGGTCGGGCTGGTGGTGTTCGCCGGCCTGCTGGCGGTGTTCTCACTGCTCCGAGCGGCACCGCCCGCCTACCCCGTGATCTTCGCCGTCGGCGCCGCCTACTTCGCCGTGATCACGTCGCTCTCGACCGTGCTCCAGGAGCACCTCGACGACAGCGTGCGGGGCAAGGTCATGGCCCTCTGGATCATGGGCTTCGGCGGCACCGTGCCCTTCGGCGGCCTGGCCGGCGGCTGGATCGCCGAGCGCACGTCGATCACCACCATGGTGCTGGTGGGCGCGGCCGTGGCCGTGGCCCTGGCGGTGGTGTTCGACCTGAGGCGGTCGCCGGAGCCGGCCTCGCTCAGCCCGGCGTCCAGCTGAACAGGGCGTAGATGCCGTCGGCCGTGCTCGGCACCAGGCGTCGGCTGCTGACGAGGGCGAGGATCTCGCCTCCGGGGGCGACCGTGACCGCCCCGCCGGGAGCGACGGCGAAGGAGACCTCGCCGCTCGCCGGGTCGAGCCGGTAGACGTCGCCCGCCTTGCCCTCGGCGCCCCGCCCCGGGATCTGGTCGACGTCCCCGTTGAAGTAGGCCGTGGCCCCGTCGCCGGTGAGCTCCAGGATGATGTTCGGGTCCAGGTCGACATCGGCGGCGGGGCCGCCGGTCCACCGGCGCCAGACCGAGGGGTACGCCTCGTCGTGGGAGAGCCGGCGGTAGTGCACCGTGGTCCCGTCGTCACTGACGGCGAAGTCGCGGTGGTCGTGCACCCACGACTGGTCCATGACGCTGACCGCACCGCCCTCGTGCCACAGGAGGGCCTTGCCGATCCCGGTCGAGAGGGGCTGCTCGTAGGCGATCACCGAGCCGTCGGCCGAGGTGGCGACGTCACCGTTCAGGCCGACCGGGACGGCGGCGATGCGCTCGGCCACCCCGGTGGCGACGTCGACGCGCCAGATGCCCTCCTGCGCCGGGTCGCCGGACGGCCGGGACACCACCAGCGTGGTGCCGTCGTTCGACAGCGCCATCTTCACCACCGAGTGGGGGTAGACGAGCCGCGGCGCCCCGGTGCGGCCGACGACCCAGACCTGCGCGTCGAGACCCACGTAGGCGACCACGTCGCCGTCGGCCGAGATCTCGGGGCGGTAGCCCTGGGCGACGGCCTGGTCGGTGCCGTTCGGGCGCGAGACCCGCAGCCGGCTGTTGGGTTCCTGCGTGGAGACGTAGGCGATCGAGCCGTCGTCGGCCACGTCGACGCCGTAGTGGGACGCGATGTCGATCGAGGCCCGGGCCCCGATCGTCCCGGCGGATAGCAGGGCGACGCTCCGGAGGAAGGTGCTGGCCCGGCCGGTGGAGTCGCCCACCCAGACCGGCACCGTGACCGGGCCGGGACGCCAGCCGGGCACGCCGGTGAGCGACGCGCCCTGCCGCTCGAGCCCGCGCGGCAGGTGCGCCCCGAGCACCTCGGTCCCCGTGCCCCCGCCCGGGGCCAAGGTGGCCGAGTACGGCGTCGCGGGGGCGGCGTCGGGGAGGGGCGTCGGAGCGAGCGTGAGCCGGTCGAGGTCGTCGCGGAGCGCCCAGCGCAGCAACGTGACCGGAGCGTGGTAGCTCGCCGCCGTGACGATGCCCACCAGGCTGCCCCCGTCCGTGCTCACCTGGGCCTCCCGCACGGTCACGCTGGCGCCGGCCGCGCCATCGTCGAGGCGGACGATCTCACCCGACTGCCGGTCCCACGCCATGGCGTCGGCGGCCGCGCCCGGGGCGACGGGCTGGGTGTAGGCGACGACGCGGCCGGCGCCGGAGATCGAGGGCCGGTCGGCCGAGGCGGCGCCGTCGGAGACCCGGAGGACGGTGCCGTCGGATCGCGACCACACGTAGGCGTCGACGGGGGCGCCGTCGTCGGCCACGTCGTCGGGCACCAGGTCGGTCGCCGTCGACGTGAAGGCCACGCTGGTGCCGTCGGCGCTGATCCAGGGCTGGCCGCTGGGCCCGTCGCCGTCGGTGACCCGGACGGTGGTGCCGGCCGTGCGGTCGTGGAGGAAGACGTCGGGCTGGCCGTTGTCGTCCCCAGCGACCAGGTCGGTGGCGGCCGAGGCGAACACGACGAGGTTGCCGTCGCCCGAGAGCCGGGCCGCGGTGCTCGCGCCGTTGCCGGCCGTGATCGGGGCCGTCGTCCCCGCCGCCACGTCCCGGACGACGACCTGGGCCACCCCGCCGACGACCTGGTGGTAGACGAGGGTCGAGCCGTCGGGGGCCAGCGCCGGGTCCCGACCCCGGTCGGCGGCGTCCCAGCCCTGGGGGCCGATGTGCTGGGTCGTCTCCTCCCACCGGTCGACCAGGGCGACGCCCCAGTCGGCCATGACGACGAAGCGACCGTCGTCGGACAGGCTCGGCTGGGACCATTCGTAGCTCGGGCCGAAGAACGGGATGACCGTGCCCTCCGGCTTGCCCAGCAGCTCGGGGATCAGGGGGGCCGACGCGCCGGAGGTGGCGTCCCAGGCGGTCGGCGCGATGTCGTCGAGGGTGACGACGGACGTGCCGTCGCCCGACACGCCCACGTGGTGCGGGATGCTGTAGTACCAGCCCGGCCGCTGGCCCACCACCGTGCCCGGGCCGACGGTGTCGAAGCGGCCCCACGAGCGGGCGAGGTACTCGGGCGACACGACGAGCGACACGGCCAGCTCGATGTCGTCGACGACGGCGAGCCGGCCGATCCAGTAGGCGCGGCCGCCCGGCTCGGCGGCCCGGCCCAGCAGGCTCTCGTACAGGGCGTCGACCCGGTCGCCGCGCGCCTCGCTCGAGAGGAAGAACGACTTCGACATCCGCCAGCGGGGCAGGCCGTCCTCGATGGCGTCCGCCCAGTAGGCCCGCCCGTCGGGGTCGGCGGGGCGGTGGAGGATCCCCTCGTAGAGGGCGTCGACGTAGGCGCCGGGCGTGCCGCCGACCTCGGTGTAGAGCTCGTCGGAGGAGTAGATCGAGGCGGCCACGTCGGCCACCCGCGTGCCGCCCTGGAGGCGCCCGGACCAGTAGGCGAGGCCGCCGGCCTCGGGGTCGCGGCCGAGGACGTCGCGGTACAGCTCGGTGACCACGGCCTCCGTCCACGCCTGCGACCGGGCCAGCTCGCGGGCGACGGTGGCCCGCGACGTGCCCGCGGTCAGGCGGGCCACAGCGGCGGTCACATCGGCCTCCGGTGAACGGGCGCCCAGCAGGTCGATGGTCACGGCCCGGAACCAGCGGGCGTTGCTCACGGGTGCCGATGGCGTGGCGGCCGACGCTCGGGGCGCCGGGGTCGCCGCCGACGGCCGCGCCGCCGGTCCCGCTCCGGCCCCGACCACGACCACGCTGGCACTCGGCGCGACCAGCCCGATCACGACGGCCGCCACCACGATCACTGCTCGACGCCGCATCCGATCCCCCTCGGCTCCCCCAGACTGCACAGCTGACGCTACTGCGCCTTGGCGCCGATCGCGGGGGCTACGGAGCGGTCCAGGTGTGGAGCAGCCAACCCTCGTTCCCGCCGGCCTCGTCCAGCAGGTCCTGGTCGGTCAGGAAGAAGGCGGTGGCCCCGTCGGCGGTCAGGTCGACGGTGGCGGCTCCTGCCCCACCCTCCCGCCGGGCGACGGCCCAGTCGACCTCGCCGGTGGACCGCTCCCACCGGAAGAGGTCACCGACGCCGCTGGAGCCGTTCGGCCCGGCCCCGCCGACGTACATGACCACCGACCCGTCGGCCGAGACGCTCGCGTGACGCACCTCGATCCCGTCGTCGAGGACGATCGACGGCCCCGCGCCCTGTGACCAGAGCAGCAGCGAGCTGCCGGCCGTACCGCCCCGGGAGCTCTTGGCGTACACCACGTGGTCGCCGTCGGCCGACACGTCGAGCGTCGGGACCTCGAAGGGCGCCTGGTCGTCGATGACGGTCCGGGTCGCCCCCTCGAACCGCACGACCTGCCGGTAGCCCTGGGGATGGGGCTCGGTGGCGGCCACGACGGTCCCGTCGTCGGAGATGGCCACGGGGCCGACGGCATCGGTGGTCAGCCGGGTCGCCCCGCCCGAGGCCACGTCGACGAGGTAGGTCCCGGGCCCCTGCTGGCCGGGCACGACGTCGTCGGCGGCGGTGGCCACGACCGCCTTGGTGCCGTCGCCCGAGAGGGCCACGGCCACGGCGCCACCGCCCGTCCCGCGGGCGAGGGGCGTCGTCCCGCCCGGTCCCACGACGTAGGCGTCGGTGGTGTCGGCGACGTCGCCGGCGGTCAGCGGCGCCTTCGTGAGGAGGGCGATCCGTGTGCCATCGGCCGAGATCGACGGCTGCTCGCCCGACGCGACCAGGGCCTCGGTGCCGTCGGGGCCGCGCCGCCAGACCTCCCTGGTGTTGAAGGTCGGGATCCTCGTGTAGGCGACGGTGCCGCCGTCGGGCGTCACCGAGACCGGGTGGGCGCTGGCGTCCTGCGTCGACACGTAGGCCACCGTCCCCTGCGCCCGGATCTCGATCGTCGCCCGGCGCAACGACCGGCGGCCGGTGTCGTCGGCCAGCACGAACGTCGCCCGCGCCGGTCCCGGGCGCTGCTCCGGCGTGCCGGTGATGAAGGTGCCCAGGAGGTCGAAGCCGTCCGGCAGCTGGAACTGGGCCAGCGTGGCGCCGAGGCCGCCGGAGACGCCCGTCTCGACGTTGTAGGGCTCGTGGCGCACGGCATCGGGGAGCGGGTTCGGCTCGAACGTCAACCGCTCGACGTGGCGCAGCGGCCATCGGAGGTAGGTGTGGACGAACTCGGCCCGGGTGACGCCGACCACGTCGCCCCCGTCGCTGCTGACCTGGACGGAGCCCACGCTGGCGGGGCCGGGCAGCGGGGTCAGGTCGCCGGTGGACCGGTCCCACACGGTGGGCGTGCCGTAGCCCGTCGACGTGGCGCCGGCGGCGAAGGCCACGATCCGGCCGTCGCCCGACACCGAGGGGGCGGCGGCATCGGCGGTCCCGTCCGATGCCCGGCGGATGGCGCCGCTCGCCCGGCTCCACACGAAGACGTCCCGAGCGGGCCCGTCGTCGCCGGTGTCACCCTCGACCAGGTCGGTGGCGGTGGAGGTGAAGGCGATGGTCGCGCCGTTGGCGCTGATCCAGGGTGCGCCGCTGGGGCCGTCGCCGTCGGTGATCCGGGTGGTGGTGCCGGTCGACCGGTCGTGGAGGAACACGTCGGCCTGGCCGTTGTCGTCGCCGGCCACGAGGTCGCTGGCCGCCGAGGTGAACGTGACCCAACGGCCGTCGCCCGTCAGCCGGGGCATGCGGCTGGACCCGTTGCCGGCGGCGATGACCGTGTTGAACCCGGTCGCCAGGTCGCGGACGACGACGACGTCGGTCGCGCCGGTCGAACCGGTCGTGGCGTCGAAGGCCACGGTGCTGCCGTCGGCC
>DATHEV010000551.1:0-4985 GCA_035318405.1 Iamia sp. | reverse complement strand
CGGCGCCTCCCGGGACGCGACGGTGCTGGAGGTCCACGCCACCGACGCCATGGGCGTGCTGGAGCGCATCTGCCGGGCCATGGCCGAGATGGACCTCGACGTGCGGTCGGCCAAGGTCCAGACCCTCGGCGACCGGGTCGTCGACGCCTTCTACGTCCGCGGCCCGGACGGTGCCAAGGTCACCGACGCCCGCCACCTCGCCGAGGTCGAGCGGTCGCTGCTCCACGCCTTGGACACGGAGTAGCGGCCGAGCCGTCGGCGGGTAGGTTGCCGCCGTGGATCGGGAACCCCCCTCCGAGGCGGACCTCCTGCGGTGGAGCGAGGCCCTCGCCGGCATCGCTCGCACCGGCCTGGGGTTCAGCGACAACACCTACGAGCGCGAGCGGTTCGAGGAGGTCCTGGCGGTGGCGGCCGACATCCGCCACGCCGCCGGCCACCCCTACGACCCGGCCCAGCTGGTGGTCGAGTGGATGAAGAGCGTGGGCTCGGGCGTGCCCGGCTACGTGACGCCGAAGGTGGCCGTCGGCGCCGTGGTGGGCGACGACCAGGGCCGGCTGCTGCTGGTCGAGCGGGCCGACTCGGGGATCTGGCTGTACCCGACGGGGTGGGCCGACATCGGCTACTCACCGGCCGAGGTCGTGCGCAAGGAGGTCCACGAGGAGACCGGCATCGAGTGCGAGGTCGAGCGGCTGATCGCCGTGTTCGACGGGATGCGCCAGGGCTTCAGCCGCATCCCCCTCTACTCGCTGGTCTTCCTGTGCCGCGCCACCGGTGGCACGCTGGCGGCCCACCCGCTGGAGTGCGCGGATGTGGGCTGGTTCGGCCCCGACGAGCTGCCGTCCCCGCTGGCCGGCCACGACCGCTGGGGCGACCTCGCCTTCGCCGCCATCCGGGGCGAGGTGGCGCCGACCTTCTTCGACCTCCCCCGCGATGAGCCCTGGCGGTCGTCCGAGGGCTGACCCGCCGAGGTCAGCTGTCGGTGGGGAGGCCCTCGAGGGCGTCGAGGAGGTGGGCGACGACGTCGAGGCGTCCGCCCGACCGCTCCCACTCGATGCCGATGGCATCGCGATCGACCGCCCCGCTGGCGTCGGCATCGAGACCCAGCGCGGCGCGGGCGCTCGCGGCCAGCTGGTCGGCGTCGAGGTCCTCGTCGAAGGCCCAGGCCGCCTCCAGCCCGGTCCAGACGCGGGCCGGGTCGAGTCGGGGCTCCTCGCCCCGGGCCACGGCGCCGGCCACGAGGGTGAAGAGCTGGTCGGCGGTCACGTCGGTGGGGCGGTCGAAGTCGGCCCGGGGGTGGAGCCGCCACTCGACCGGCGTGCCGTCGGGGCCGTCGCTGCGGAGCCAGGTCTGGCTGCCGTTCCCGTAGGTGTCGGCCGGCGCGCCGAAGCGCTGGTACAAGGCGGTGAGCAACGCCGGTCGCAAGCGCCAGACGCACGTCGCAGCGGGTGCGGGCATGGCCTCAGGGTACGGGCTGGCTCCCCGAGTGCTGGGGACCGCAGTCGGTGGGCCGGGCCCCACGGCGCGCCCGCCGAGCGGATACGTTCCGACCCGATGTCCTACGACCGCCTCTCGCCCCAGGACTCGGTGTTCCTCCACATCGAGGACGATCACCAGCCCCTGCACGTCGGGGCCCTGGCCTACTTCGAGCGGGGGCCGTTCCTCGACGCCGACGGGCGCTTCGACCTGGCCCGGGTGCGGCGCCGCATCGAGTCCCGCCTGCACCTCGTGCCCCGCTTCCGCAAGCGGATCATGACGGTCCCGTTCGACCAGGGGCGCCCCATCTGGGTCGATGACGGCGACTTCGATTTCGCCTACCACGTCCGCCTCACGGCCATCCCGCCGCCGGGGTCCGAGTCCCAGCTCAAGCTGCTGATGGACCGGCTCCAGGCCCAGATGCTCGACCGGCTCCGGCCGCTGTGGGAGATCTGGTTCGTCGAGGGCGTCGACGACGACCGGATCGCGCTCATCCAGAAGACCCACCACGCCCTCATCGACGGCATCTCCGGCATCGACGTGGCCACCGTGCTGCTCGACCTCGAGCCCGACGTCGAGGACACCGACCCCGAGCCGTGGACGCCGCAGCCCCCGCCCGAGGCCTCCGCCCTGCTGGTCGACAGCCTGGTCGAGCGGGCGGTCGAGCCGGCCGAGCTGGTCCGCTCGGCCCGGGCCTTCGTGCGCGGCCCCCAGCACGCCGCCGAGCGGATCACCCAGGTGGCCCGCACGGTCGTCGACCTGGCCCAGCGCAGCCCGAGCGCGCCGTGGAACGTCGACGTCACGCCCCACCGGCGGTTCGAGCCGGCGCGCGTCGACCTCGACCGGGCCAAGGCCCTGCGTCGGTTGGCGGCCGACCGGGGCGACGACCTGGCCACCACGACCCTCAACGACATCGTCCTCACCGCCTGCACCAGCGCCATGCGCACCTACCTGCTCGACCGGGGCGAGGACGTGCCCGAGGACCTCGTCTACCGGGCCATGGTCCCGGTGTCGGTGCGCGATGTCTCCGAGCAGATGACGCTGGGCAACCGGGTCTCGATGATGACGGCCGACCTGCCGGTGGGCGACCCCGACCCCGTCGAGCGGCTGCGCTTCGTCCACGCCCACATGGCCAGCCGCAAGGACATGGGCACCGCCGTGGGTGCCGACGCCCTGATGGAGCTCACCGGCTTCGCCCCGCCGACCCTGCTCGGCCTGGCCTCCCGGCTGGCGGTGCGGGCCATGCCGCTCAACACCGTCATCACCAACATCCCCGGCCCACAGGTCCCGCTCTACTGCCTCGGCGCCAAGATGCTGGAGGCCTTCCCCTACGTCTGCGTCGTCGACGGCATGGCCATGATCATCGCCGTCATCTCCTACGACGGGCACCTGGCCTTCGGGCTCTCGGGCGACCGCAGCGCCGTGCCCGACCTCCACGTGCTGGCCGAGGGCGTCGAGAGCGCCTTCACCGAGCTGGAGGAGGCGCTCCGCCCCGTCGAGGCGAAGCCGAAGCCGAAGCGGACACGGAAGCGGGCGTGAGCGAGCCCTGGCCGCCGGTCACGGTCCTGGCCGACGAGGTCCGGGCCGGCACGCGGTCGGCGCTCGACGCCGTCGACACCGCCCTCGCCGCCGTGGACCGCGCCGACGGCGAGCTGGGCGCCTTCGTCGTGCTCGACCCCGACGGGGCCCGGGAGGCGGCCGCCGCCGTCGACGCGGCCGTGGCCCGGGGCGAGGATCCCGGCCCGCTGGCGGGCATCCCCATCGGGGTCAAGGACCTGGAGGACTGCGCCGGCCTGCCCACCAGCCACGGGTCGCTGCTCTACCAGGGGCGGGCGCCGGTGGCCGCCGACTCGATCCACGTCGCCCGGCTGCGTGCCGCCGGCGCCATCCCCATCGGCAAGACGGCGGCCCCCGAGTTCGGCACCCTCAGCTGGACGAGGACCAAGGCCTGGGGCACGGCCCGCAACCCGTGGGCCCTCGATCGCACACCCGGCGGCTCCTCGGGCGGGTCGGCGGCGGCCGTGGCGGGCGGGATGGTGCCTCTGGCCACGGCCAGCGACGGGGGCGGGTCGATCCGCAGCCCCGCCGGCTTCAGCGGGCTGGTGGGTCACAAGGCCAGCTACGGCCGCATCCCCGATCCGGGGCCGCTCGACTCGATGACGGCCGTCGTCGGGTCGCTCGCCACCACGGTGGCCGACGCCGCCCGCCACCTCGATGTGGCCGCCGGCCCCGACCCTCGCGACCGCACCTCGCTCCCGGCGCCGGGGCTGTCCTACGAGGCCGTCGTCGAGGTGCTCGCCACGGCCGGGCTGCGCGCCCGCTGGTCGCCGGACCTCGGCTACGCCGTCGTCGACCCCGAGGTGGCGGCCGTCGCCGGGGCCGCGGCCGCGGTGCTGGCCGGTGCGGCCGGGCTCGACCTCGACGAGTCACCGGTGCGGTTGACCGATCCGGTCACCACGTGGCTCGAGGGCGGGTCGCTCGACATGTGGCTGGCCCTGGAGGACGGCATGTGGCCCGGCGTGGCCGACGACCTCACCCCGTTCTCCCGCTGGGTCCTGGAGCAGACCGAGGCGGCGCCGGTCTCGTCGCTCGTCGTCCCGGCCCGGCGCCGGGCGGTCCTGGAGCGGGAGGTCGGCGAGCTGTTCGCCGAGGTCGACGTCCTCCTCACGCCCACGACGGCCATCCCCGCCTTCGTGGCCGAGGGTCCGCCGCCGGCGGAGATCGCCGGCCAGCGGGTCCACCCGGCCATGGCCACGCCGTTCACCATGGTCGCCAACCTGTGCTGGAACCCGTCGACGTCGGTGCCGGCCGGCCTGTCGGCCGACGGCCTGCCGATCGGCCTGATGATCACCTGCGGCCTCCACCGCGACGACCTCTGCCTCCGCCTGGCCCGCCTCCTCGAGGAAGCCCAGCCCTGGCCGAGGACAGCACCAGGCGTCTGACGTCGATTCGCTGGCGATTCGACGCCCGACGCATCGATCGGTCGACCCTCGGACAGCGATTCGCTGGCGATTCGACGCCCGACGGCTCCGGGCGCGAGAGAGTCCGGCCCCGCCGCTGTCCAGGGGGAAGGCAGCGGCGAGGCCGGAGTGCAGGTGGCCTCCGTCGGGGCGAACCGGCGGAGCTGGTGCGACCGGTGGGTCAGGCGGCGACTGCGTGCCGCGGTGCCGACCGGGCCGTGGCGGGGGTGAGGGCGTGGGCCTCGACCCGTCGGATCAGGTCCTCGGCGGCGTCGATGCGCTGCTCGGCCAGATCGAGCTCGACGCGAGCGTTGCGCACGGCGTCGTCGTGTCCGATCCGGTAGGACAGGTCGGCCAGGACGTGGGGGAGGGTGAACCGGGCCATGAGGCGAAGGTACGCCCGGAGTGTTGCCGGCGGTCGGCCGTTCCTTTGCGTCTCGGGGTCGGGCGCCTGAAGCCTGTGTGACGTAGGCCACGCACCGTGGCCGGGGTGGCCGGCGTCGGCTCGCTGCGGAGTCGTCCGGCCGGTCGGTTGGCGGTGGAGGCGCCACC
>DATHEV010000550.1:0-2112 GCA_035318405.1 Iamia sp. | reverse complement strand
CCTCGACGGAGTCGTCGTCGGACTCGTCGGACTCGGACTCGGATCCGGAGTCGCCCGGAGCGACCGGTGGTGGCGCCTTCGAGCTCCTGACCTACAACGTGGCCGGGCTGCCCCAGGAGGTCTCCGAGGAGACGCCGGAGGCGAACCTCCCGCTCATCAGCCCGCTGCTCGAGCCCTACGACGTCGTGCTCACCCAGGAGGACTTCGACTGGTGGAAGCCCGGCGGGCTGGTGGAGGCCAACGGCCTCGACTTCGTGAACTACCACGACCGTCTCCTGGCCGACACGACCCACGAGTTCGCCACGCCGCAGCACCCCGGCCCCGAGGCCGCCGGCATCGACCCCGCCGACCGGCCCACCATGGAGATCGGTGACGGCATCGGCATCCTCTCCCGCTTCCCGCTCGGCGGGTTCGAGGTCCAGGCGTGGGAGGGCTGCTTCGGCAGCCTCGACACCAGCGACGGCGGCGCCGCCGACTGCGCCGCCATCAAGGGGTTCCGGGTGGCGACGATGGACCTCGACGGCCTGGCGGTCGACGTCTACTCCCTCCACGGCGAGGCCGGGGGCACCGACGAGGACCAGGCCCTCCAGGCCGACGACTACATCCAGCTGGCCGCGTTCATCGCCGAGCACAGCGAGGGGCGGGCCGTCATCGTCGGCGGCGACACCAACCTCCACACCGACACGGTCCACGAGGACAGCGGCGACGGTGCCGACATCGAGATCTGGGACGACTTCCTGGCCGCGGTCGGGCTCACCGACGCCTGCACCGAGACCGGCTGCTCCGAGACCGGGCGCATCGACAAGGTCGCGTACCGCAGCAGCGACGCCGTCACGCTGGCCGCCACCACGTGGGAGATCCCGGACGGCTTCGTCGACGACGCCGGCGAGGACCTCAGCGATCACGAGCCCGTGGCCGTCGGCTTCGCCTGGGAGCCGGCCTAGGGCACCGACGGATCCTCGCCCGGGACCCAATCGAACGGCCTCGTCGTGACTCGGGGGGGCGTGGAGGAGGACTTCGAGGTCTGGTACCTGCGGGAGCACGGGCGCGTGGTCTCCACCGTCGCCGCCGTGACCGGCCGGCCATCGATCGCGGGGGAGTGCGCCGACGAGGCGTTCACCCGCGCCTGCGAGCGGTGGGCCCGGGTGCGGGGCATGGCCTCGCCCGGCGGCTGGGTCACGACCGTGGCCCTCAACGAGGCCCGCCGGCGGTTGCGCCGCTCGGGCCACGAGCGCCGGCTGCTCGTCTGGGTCGCGGCCACCGCACCGGTCGAGGCCCCGCCGCCCGCCTGGTCGCCCGAGGTCTGGGAGGCGCTGGCCGCCCTGCCGCGTCGGGAGCGCGAGGCCGTCGTCCTGCGCTACGTCGCCGACCTGCCCGTCGGCCAGATCGCCACCGTGATGGGGGTGGCCCCGGGGACGGCCGCCTCCACCCTCCACTCCGCCCGGGCCCGTCTGGCCCGCGCCCTGGCCCCCGATGATGCCGAGGAGAACGCTGATGCCTGCCGTTGAGGACGTCCTGGCCGACCTGGCCGACCTGGCCGCCCATCCGCCGGCCGACCCGACACCGGTGACCGCCATCCGGGGCCGGGCCCGCCGCCGGGCCCGCCGCCGCCAGGTGCTGGCCGCCACTGCCGCCGTCCTCGTGGTGGGCGCGGCCGGCCTGGCCCTGGGCGTCGCCGTCACCGGCGACCCCGGCGACGAGGTCGTCGCCGACGGCGGGACCACCACCGAGCCGTCGTCGAACACGACCACGACCACCACCTCGCCCCCGGGGAGCACCACCGAGGTCCCCGTCTCCACCGAGCCGCCGACGATGACGCTCGACCCGGCCACGGGCCAGGAGGACGGCACCGTTGTCACCATGGCGCTCGACGAGCCGGCGACGGGCCCGGCGATGGTGGTCCAGTGCGCCGCCGAGGCGCAGGTGTACGACGGGTCGCCCGCCATCGTGCCGTGGTGCACCGGGTTCGTCGAGGCTCGAGCAGAGGCCCTGGAGCCGTTCACGCTGTCCCGGACCCTCGTCACCCCCGACGGGGAGGTCGACTGCGCCGAGGCGGTCGGGCGCTGCACGCTCGGCGTCCGCGTCGGCGATGTGGAGACGGCCGACATCCGA
>DATHEV010000549.1:0-6311 GCA_035318405.1 Iamia sp. | reverse complement strand
TTCGGGTCCGAGGAGCTGTTCGGGCTCGACGAGAACTCGGAGGAGGAGGGCGGGCGCAGCCCTCACGACATGATCCGGGAAGTGTCGGTGCAGGAGGCGGCCGAGCACGCCGTCCGACGTGGAGAACCGCTTTCTCCGAGCGTCACGCCAGCCCTTGCCGACGCGATCCGTTGGTTCATCCTTGCGACCGCGGCGCGCCGGTACCGGTCCGGCGAGGTGCGGCACTCGAGCATGCTCGTCCACACGACGATGCGCGTCGATCCGCAACTGGCCTACCTGCAGCCGATCCGGCAGCATCTCCGAGAGCTTGCGGACCAGTGGGAGAGGGGCCAGACCGGACCTTGGGCGAATCAGTGGGCGGAGGAGCAGGCTCGGGAATCCCCGGGGCGCCACGGCCTTGAGAGTGTGTCGTTCGAGGAGCTGTCGACGGTCATCCCAGCCGTCCTCGACGGCGCAAGGGTCGTCGCGGACAACAGCCGATCCACCGAGAGGCTGCTGTACTCCGATGAGCCGGCAACTGTGATCGCTGTCGGCGGGAACACCCTGTCGCGAGGGCTCACACTGGAGGGGCTCGTCTCGTCCTACTTCCTCCGCTCGTCGGGAACGTACGACTCGCTGCTCCAGATGGGGCGGTGGTTCGGTTACCGACCGGGCTACGCAGACCTGCCCCGGATCTGGACCACAGTTGGCTTGGCCGACGACTTCAGGTTCCTCGCCGAGATCGAGATGGGCCTTCGGGTCGAGATCGAGCGGATTCGGGTCGAGGGTGCCACGCCTCGGCATCTGCCGGTGCGCATCCGCGCTCACCCCCGGATGCAGATCACCGCGAAGAGCAAGATGCAGTTCGCCGTCCCCGGCGAAGCGTCCTACAGCGGCCAGCGTCCCCAGACCACCTACTTCCACCACCGCTCCGACGACGTCGCCCGCAACCGGGCGACGGCCGAGACGCTCGTCCGCACTGCCCGTGCCCACGGCGCCAGCGTCGATGCCCAAGACGGTCGCGTCCTGTTGGAGGGCGTGCCGGTGGAGGATGTTCTTGCGTTTGTCGACGAGTACAGGTTCCACCCTGACACGGACCTCCGGTCGGACCTCCTTCGCAGGTACATCGAGGGTCAGGTCGCCCATGGGGCGCTCGACGTGTGGAACATCGCCGTCATCACGCGTCGGCCACCCGCCGAGTCGCTCGACCTCGGGCTTGACGACCCGGTGAACCTGATCACCCGCTCCCAGCTCAAGTCGAACCCCGACCCGACGACGGCGAACATCGGCACCCTGATGAGCCGACCGGACCGGGTCATCGACCTGCTGAGCAGCGCCGAGTCGGCCGAGCTCCCCGACCACGAGTTGCTCGACGCCAGGTCGGCGAGCGGCCGGGCGCTACTTCTTCTGTATCCCATTGACAAGGGGTCCCAGCCGCGGCCAAGCGCGGCGCATCATCGCGAGGCTCTCGACGCCGTGGGGCACATTGTCGCAGCGGCGTTCTCGTTCCCGAGAGCAGTGCCCGACTCCGAGCCGGTCGACATGATCCAGGTCGACCCGGTCCTGCTGGCAGCGCCCGACGAGCTGCCCGATCCGGCGGAGGCCGACGAGTACGTCGATGAAGAGGGCGACCACGACGAGATCGACCTGGGTGATGGCTAGACCGGACCTGGCGACGCTCTGGACCGTCCTACGGACCGAGGCGGGCGACGCCGGCAGCTCGGTCGAGGTCGCCCCGACGGGCGCCAGGGTGGGCGCTGGCGAGGTGCTCGCCGGGGTGGACGGTGAGGGCCGACGTCATCTGCTGATTCCCCTGCTGCCCGGCGAGGCTTTCGCACAGGACACAGGAGGCAGATCGGTTCATCTGCTCCGCCTGGCCCACGAGGGAACCACCTATCTCAGCGCTGTGTGCACCCGTCCCGAGCTGGACGGTGTCTTTGGTCAGTTCGCCACCGACCTGGTTGAGGAGATCGCAGGGGCGGACTCGCCCGCCCGAACGACGGTAGCGACGCTCGATCGGTGGCGTGACCTGTTCGCCGAGGCTGACGGCGCGCAACCACTGGGTGAGTCGAGCCTGATCGGCCTCCTCGCGGAGTTGATGACCCTCGAGGAGATCCTGGCCCTGGACCCGCTGCGCCGCCTCGAGGTGTGGACGGGCCCGACCGGCAGCCAGCACGACTTCCGGTCCGGCCCCAACGCACTCGAGGTGAAGGCGACCCTGGTGCGGGAGGGTCGTGTGGTCAGCATCTCCAGCGTGGACCAACTGGTGGCACCGGACGGGGGCGGGCTCCATCTCCTCCACCACCGGGTGCAGGCTGACCCGGGCGGGGACAGCCTCCCGGCGGCCGTCGACCGGGTAAGAGGTCTCGGGGTCGAGGGTCCTCGCCTCATGGCCATGTTGGCCGAGGTCGGCTACCGCGCTGAGCACGCCGACCAGTACAGGGCGCGAACCTATTCCGTCGTCGAACGGCGTGCGTACGACGTGGAGGGCGAAGCCTTTCCCCGCATCGTGCCCGGGTCGTTCCGGGACGGCGTTCTTCCCCCGGGCACGCTCCGCCTCAGCTACAGCATCGACTTGAGCAACGAGCCACCACGCCCGCTCGACGACGCGTCGACCGCCACCGTGCTCGGCGCCATGGCATCAGGCTGATGGCCCTGGACTGGGTTCCGGAGACCTACGCCCCAAGCGGGGGTCTCGCGGCCGCAGGCTTCTACAAGCTGCTCGGGCGTCCGAGGCTCGACCCCCTTGCGGTCCTCGTGCGGGAGACGGCCCAGAACAGCTGGGACGCCAGGGCGGTGGAGGGTCAACCCGTCCAGTTCGTCATCTCGGGGTGGGATCTCTCGCCGAGCGAGCAGCGTGCTCTCCGCACGAGGGTATTCACCAGCGCGGAGCAAGTGGTCGGCTCGGATCTCGCAGACACCCTGGCAGCGCCCGGCCTGCGGGGGCTCTTCGTCTCCGACCGGGAGACCAAGGGCCTCGGTGGCCCGTTGCAGGCCGACGAGGCGGACCCTGACGACGTGTACGACTGGGTGGACTTCGTCCTGAACGTCGGGAAGCCCAACACCACCGGGCAGACCGGAGGCACGTACGGGTTCGGCAAGACGATCTCCTACGTCGTATCGACGGTGAAGACCGTCGTCATTCACTCGCGGACCTTGGTCCGGGGGAAGCCCCAGACGCGCCTCATCGCCTGCGCCATCGGTGAGGAGTTCAGCCATCGTCGAAAGAAGTGCACCGGTCGGCACTGGTGGGGACGGGCGTCGACGAGCGGGAACCCGAGGCCCGTCACCGGGCGCGAGGCAGACGCACTGGCGGCGGCGATAGGAATGCCGACGTTCGAGGGGGAAGAACTCGGCACGAACATCCTCGTCGTCGCCCCCGACCTGGGGGGACGGACCCCGGAGCAGGCGATGCGCTTCATCGCCGAGTCCGTGACCTGGCACCTCTGGCCGAAGATGATGTCGCGCGACGGCGAGGTCCCGATGAAGATCTACGTGGGCTGGAACGGCGAGGAGCTGACCATCCCGGAACCCGCCAATCGACCCCCGCTGCACGGCTTCGCCCAAGCGTTCAGGGCGATGCTCGATGGACACGGGAACACGGACGAGCCGGCCGGCACCCGCCACGACCTCATTGGGTCCCGCCGGCCGAAGACCGTCGCCGGGGACCTCGTCACCGTCCCGCTCGTCCAACGCCCGCGGGTCGAGGTCGATGACGGCCACGACCCGACGGACGCCGACAGCCCCGTTGCGGCGGCGATGATCGACGGCCCGTGCCACCACGTGGCCCTCTTCCGCTCACCCGAGCTCGTCGTGGAGTACCTCGAGGGCCCGCCGCCGCCCGAGGGTGGGACCGAGTGGGCGGGGGTCTTCCGGTGCCGACCGGAGCACGACGCCGCCTTCGCCCTGTCGGAGCCGCCGACCCATGACTCCTGGAGTCCGGAACTCCTGCCGAAGGGCCGTGATCGCACGGTCGTCAACGTCGGTCTACGGGAGATCAGGAAGGCGCTGCAGAACCGCTGGACCCCGTCGCCGGGGGCGGAGCAGGCAGCAGTGTCCAGCACCGCTCGCATCGCCGACGGCCTCGCCCACCTCGTGCGGACGACCGAGGGGATGGGCCGAGGAAGGCCGGAACGCAGCGGTGGCGGCGGTGGTGGCGGAGCGCGACAGCCGAGGGTCGCGATCCTCTCTTCGGGACCGGCCGTTGTCGGGACCGGCCTCGCAACGCGGGTGAGCCTCGAGGTCACGCCGCAGGCAGGTTCGAACGGCACTCGACTTCACGTCACCTGTGGCGCCGCCCTCGACGGGAGTGCGATCGACGCCGACCTCGACCCCGACCTTGTGCTGCTGTCCGCGGATGTGGACGGACGCAGCAGATTCCTCTCGGGCCGAGTGGCCGAGATCGAGGTGCCGGGCACACGGCGGGCCGTGGTCGAGATCATCGCGGCCCGTGGACCGGACACGACGGTTCTCTTTGACATCCAGTCCGAGGCGGTCACGAGCGGATGAAGGTCCCCGTCTCGCCCTTCCTCATGGCGCCGGAGTCCGCCGTCAGCCATGGCGGGTGGCACCTGACGACCGCCGAGGGCGACGTCCTCCTGCCGGCAGAGCTCGACCATTGGGACTTCCGTTCGACCCTCGCCCTATCGGCGGCCGTTGCCGTTGACCGCAGGGCCGTGGCGGAGTCGTGCCAGCTCGAGGTCGGGTCGGGGTTGGTCGTGCTTGTCACAGCGCACTCTGACCACACGCGCTCCGAGCAGCCCGTGTTGCGCGTCGAGGTCCCCCACCAGGACCGCTTCGACTTGGCCCTCCAGCTGGACCTGCCCGGTCACGAACTGGGGGGAAGGCTCACGTTGCGGACGATGTTGGTCACGAACGACCCGAAGCCGTTGTCCCGTCTCGCGCCGCAGGATCCGGGGAGTGTGCTCTGGCGCGGCCGCCAGAGCACCCAACTCCAGGGGATCGGTGCCCAGTTCCCGACTGATGCCTCGGACTTCACAGTGACCAGACCCGAGAGCGCCGGGGCGGCATGGGACCTCAACGTGAACCTGGACGACCCCGATGCCGCCTTCCTGTCCGCTGCACGCCTCACCCTGAACACGGGCCTCCCGGCGGTCCAAGCCCTGCTCGATGGGGCGACCGACCGGGCCACAGAACAGCTGAGGGCGACGCTCCACTGGGACGTGACCCGGCAGCTCGTCGTGATGGCGCTCGAGTCCGACGAGGTCGTCGCCGCAGACATGGACCCGGAGGCGACCAGCGTGGAGGGCGTGCTCCGCAACGTCCTTGCTCGGGTGTGGCCGTCCACGAGCCCAGTTGTCGTCCGGGGCTGGTGGCGTGACGATCGCGCCAGGGTGGAGACGGCTGTCCAGCACCACTGCGGCGTCGTGCCATGAGTGGCTACTCTGGATCGCTCCTCTACCCGAGGTTGCCGCGGGCGGCGGCCGAAGCAGTCCTCGCGGCACAGGCAGGACTGGACCTCTCTGCGCTCCGTTCAGCGGCCTCGACCGCCCACCCCGATGGCGCGCCGGCGGCCACGGGTGGTCACCCGGTCGCCGAACACCGGCTGGCGGACCTCGCCTCCCGCGTGCGAGAGGTGGCCGTCAAGGCCGGGTTCCCGCAGGAGCTGGGTGACGCGCAGAGGTTCGACCGACCGTGCGGGACGATCCTGTTCGAGAACATGGACATCGTGACCGCCGACGCCGCCGAGGAGGCCGTGTGGTCCTTCCTCTCCCTCGTCCTCCTGCCGGAGATCGGACCGTGGAGGTTCCCCAACCGCTCCACAGAGCGGATGCTCGGCCGTCCCCGGAACGTCCTTCGTCGGCTGTGGTGGAGGGCCTGGTCCCTCGGGGTCGACCTGGACAACGCTCCCGAGGGCTGCCAGCCCCTCGGCGAGGACGAGTTCGTGCAGATCATGGAGAGACCGTCGGTCGGGAACAACCCGCGCATTGCGCGGTCGATCCGAGACGCCGTCTGGCGTGCCGAGGCTGAAGGCCTGACGATGGCGAGGTCAGAGCTGATGCGCGGCGTCACCCGCCGCCTGCGCGGCCTCCGCTCCCACATCGCCCTCGATGTCCTCACCGACGAGCAGCTCGCGACTCGGCTGGATCGGCTTGCCGCTGAGACTCTCGAGGCAGGTGGCTGACGACCGAGGATGAATGTCGTCGACCAAGAGGCCGAGGATCTCGGTTGGCTTCACGGCAGGTCCCGCTGCCACCGGCGCAATGAGGGCGATGCCCAGGTGGAGCGACTCGAGCATGAAGGTGGTTGGTGGTTAGTGGACATGGTGATTGCGGTGGTTCTTGCTCTGCTTGCCGGGTCGCTCGTGACGT
>DATHEV010000548.1:0-2465 GCA_035318405.1 Iamia sp. | reverse complement strand
GGCTGGGTCTTCAGCGGGTTCTTCCTGGCCAGCCTGGCCGGGATCGTCCTCACCGGGATCCTCACCGACCGGCGGGGCCCGATGGTCCCGTTCGCCGCCGGCCTGGCCCTGTTCTCGGTCGGCCTGGTGATGGGCGGGCTGGCGCCGTCGATGCCGATCCTGGTGGCCGCCCGGCTCTTCCAGGGCTTCGGGGCCGGAGCCATCCCGTCGTCGGCCTACGCCAGCGTGGCCCGGGGGTACCCGCCGGCGGTCCGCCCGCGGGTGTTCGCCATCTTCTCGACGGCCTGGGTGATCCCCGGCATCACCGGACCGACGATCGCCGCCTTCGTGGAGGAGACGGCGTCGTGGCACTGGGTCTTCCTCGGCCTGCTCCCCCTCGTGGTGGTGGCCAGCGTCATCGCCATCCCCGCGCTCGGCCGGCTCACCCACGACCACGAGCGCGACCTCGCCGCCCTCGGGCCCGCCGAGCGCCGCGCCGATCGCACCCGGCTGGCCCGGGTCGCTGCCCTCGTCGCTGGCGTCGGCCTCGTCCTGGCGGGGGGGACGATCGGCCACCCGCTCGCCACCGCCGCCCTGGTGGCCATCGGCCTGCCCCTCGCCGTCCCGGCCTTCTTGCGGCTCAGCCCCGTCGGCACCGTCCGCCTGCGCCCCGGCCTGCCGGCCATCGTCGCCGTCCGGGGCCTGCTGACCTGTGCCTTCTTCGGGGTCGACGCCTACGTCTCGCTGGCGGCCACCGAGGGTCGCGGCGGGTCGACCCGCGTCGCCGGGGCTGCCCTCTCGGTCTGCGCCGTGCTGTGGACCTGCGGGTCGTGGTCGACCGAGCGGCTGCTGGGGCGGCTCGGGCCGCGCGCCCTCGACCGGATCGGGTTCTTGCTCATCGGGCTCGGGTCGACGGGGATGCTGGCCACCGCCCTGTGGCTCCCGGCGTGGGCCGCGCTCGGTGCCTGGGGCGTGGGCGGGCTGGGCATGGGCCTCGCCTACTCCCCGCTGTCGGTCGCCATGTTGGCCGCGGCCGAGGAGGGCAAGGAGGGCGCGGCCACCGCCTCGCTCACCCTCTGCGACACCCTCGGGGTCTCGCTCGGCACCGGAGCCGGCGGCGCTCTCATCGCCCTGGGCGATGCCCGGGGGTGGGACCCGTCGTCCGGGGTGGCCCTGGCCTTCGCCCTCGGCATCGTGATCGCCCTGGCCGGCCTGGTCGCGGCCAGCCGCCTGCCCACCCGCGTGCCCGGGCTGGAGGCGACGTGACCGGCGACGGGCTGGTCGACGCCGACTGGTGGCGGGGCCGCCAAGACGCCTACCTGGAGGCGGCCACGACCGTGCGCCACCCCGCCTCCGTCCTCAACCTGCTCGACCATCTCGAGCGGGCCCGGCGCGACCCGGCCCACACCGTCGATCTCGGCGCCCTCACGCCCGCGGTGGTCGCCCGCTGGTGCCGGCGCATCGACGGCTGGCTCGACTGCGCCGACTTCGACATCCTGCGGATGCTGCTCCTCTGGCACGCCGATCGCGACGCCCTGCCCGTCCCCGTGGTCGAGGCGCTGCGTCAGCGGTTCGTCGGGTTCCGGTACTGGTTCACCGATCCCGGCCCGTCCGACCCCGACGTCGTCGATGCCCGCTGGTACTGGTCCGAGAACCACCGGCTGATCTTCCACACCATCGAGCTCCTGGCCGGCCAGGCCCTGCCCGATGTGGTGTTCACGGCCGCCGGCCTCACCGGGGCCGAGCACGGCGCCCGGGCGACGGCCGCCCTCACCGCCTGGTTCGACGAGAAGGCCGGTGACGGGTTCAGCGAGTGGCACTCCGACGCCTACTACGAGAAGGACCTGGTGCCGCTCCTGGCCGTGGCCGAGTGGGCCTCCGACGAGGCCCTCGCGGCGCGGGCCGCCACGTACGCCGACCTGGTGCTGCTCGACCTGGCCCTCCACTCGCACCGGGACAACGTGGGGTCGACCCACGGCCGCTCGTACATGCGGTTCAAGGCCACCGCCCCCACGCAGACCACGTTCTCGGCCCTCAAGCTGTGCTTCGACCGCACCGACGCGCCGTGGCCGCTCGACGACGGCGACGAGCTCGAGCTCCTGCCCGCCACCGAGGGCGCCACCTTCCTGGCCCGGTGCCGCCGCTACCGGCCGCCGGCCATCATCGGGCGCATCGCCCGCACCGACGCCGAGGTCCTCGACCACGAGGGCATGGGCGTCGTGCTCGACCCCGGCGAGGTGCGCACCACCGAACCGCAGCGGGCCGACGGCCTGTCCTACACCGACCCGGCGATGGTGCCGTTCTGGTGGGACCGCGGCGCCCTCACCCCGTGGCAGCTCGTCCCCCTGACCCTCGACGCCCTCGACCGCCACCGGCTCTGGGACGGCCACCTCTTCGCCGCCATCCGCGAGGTGCGCGACGCCATCGGCGAGGACCGGGGCACCATGCAGGCGCTGGCCCACGGGCTCCACCGGATGGTCAACGCC
>DATHEV010000547.1:0-3583 GCA_035318405.1 Iamia sp. | reverse complement strand
GGAGACGGGGCGACATGCGCCACATCTGTTTCGTGGCGGGGTCGGATCGGGCAGGGGCTCTCGCCATGGACGCCATCACCATGCTCAAGGACGACCACAAAGCGGTCGAGAAGCTCTTCAAGCGGTTCGAGAAGGCGGGTGACCGGGCCTACGTCGAGAAGCGGGAGATCGTCGACCGGATCATCGAGGCCCTCTCCACCCACGCCGCCATCGAGGAGCAGCTCTTCTACCCGGTGACCCGGGAGACCGTCCCCGAGACCGATGCCGACGTGCTCGAGGCCATCGAGGAGCACCAGATCGTCAAGTGGCTCCTCCACGACCTCCAGGCCATGGATCCCCAGGACGAGCGGTTCGACGCCAAGGTCACCGTGCTCATCGAGAATGTGCGCCACCACGTCGAGGAGGAGGAGCAGGACTACTTCCCCAAGGTCCGCGAGGAGCTGGGCCGCAACGACCTGTCCGATCTGGGCGAGGCCATGGAGGCGGCCCGCAAGGTCGCCCCCACCCACCCGCACCCCCGTTCGCCGTCGACCCCTCCGGGCAACCTGGTGATCGGCACCGTTGCCGGCGCCGCCGACCGCGTCGGGGACACCGTGGCCGGCGTGGCCCAGGGCAGCGTCGCCGCCGCCCAGGACCTCGTCGCCCTGATCCTGCGCCGGGAACGCCCCGCCCAGGGGACCCGCGGCAACACGATCACCCGCACCACCGCCCGCCGGGTCCGGGGCGACGCTCAGAGCGCCGCCGACGACGTGATCGACGCCATCAAGGAGGCCCGTCGCGTCGGCGAGGAGACCGTCGACGCCGCCCGCTCGGGCGCCAAGGGCGTGGCCACCTCCGCCGGTCGGGGCGTCGAGCGCACCGCCGAGGCGGCCGAGTCCGGTGCCAAGGGCACCGCCACCTCGGCCCGTCGCTCCGCCGGTCGCACCGTCACGACGGCCAAGCGGGCCGCCACCACCACGGGCCGCACGGCCAAGGCCTCGGCCAAGACCACCAAGGCGACGGCCAAGCGGGCCACCACCACCACCAAGAAGGCCGCCCGCTCCTAGCGCCCTGCGAGCTGGCGATCAGATCCGGCGGGAAGCCGCCGGATCTGATCGCCAGCTCGGCGCGCATCGGGGGTTAGACGGGCACGGGCTCCCGGGGGGCCTGTTCGACGTCGTCGTCATCGTCGTCGGCGTGGCCCTCGACGTCGATGGTGGGCAGCAGCTTGTCGAGCCAGCGGGGGAGCCACCAGTTCCGGTCGCCCAGCAGCTCCATCGTCGCCGGCACGAGCAGCATCCGGACGATGGTGGCGTCGAGCAGGATGGCCGTGGCCAGGCCGGTGCCCATCAGCTTGAGCACCCGGTCGCTCTCGAGCAGGAAGCTGCCGAAGACGACGACCATGATCGCCGCCGCGGCGGTGATGACCTTGGCCGTGGCAGCCAGGCCGTCGGCCACCGAGGTGTGGCTGTCGCCGGTGCGGTGCCACTCCTCCCGCACCCGGGACAGCAGGAACACCTCGTAGTCCATCGACAGGCCGAAGACGATGGCGAAGAGCATCATCGGCGCCCAGGGCTCGATCGGGGCCGGTTGCACACCGGTGAGGTCGCTCAGCCAGCCCCACTGGAAGAGGGCCACGACGATGCCGTAGGCGGCGCCGATCGACAGCAGGTTCATGATCACCGCCTTGAGCGGGACCAGCACCGACCGGAACACCACCATCAGCAGCAGGAACGACAGCGCCAGCACGGTGATGAAGAAGTAGGGCAGGCGGGACTGGAGGTAGTCGGAGAAGTCCAGGCTGCCGGCGGTCGAGCCGGTGACGTGGATCTCGACGCCGCTGGCGGACTCGAGCGGGGGCAAGACGTCGTCGCGAAGCCGGTCGACCAGCGCCGCGGTGGCCTCGGTCTGGGGGCCGGCGTCGGGCTGGACGAACCAGCGCACGGCGGAGGGGGACTCCGGGTCGTCGGGCTGGGCGGGGGACACGCGCGTCACGCCCGGGGTGGTGCGGACCGCGGGCTCGACACCGTCGAGCGAGGCCGGATCGGTGCCGTCGGGCAGCGCCGCCACGAGCAGCAGCGGGCCGGCGGCGCCCTCGCCGAAGCCCTCGGCCTGGAGGTCGTAGGCCTTCTTGGTGGTGGTGTCGTCGGCGAAGTTGCTCTCGTCGGAGAACCCGAGCCGCAGCGACAGCACGGGAATGGCCACGACGAGGAGCACCACGGTGGCCCCGATGGCGACGATCCAGGGGCGGTGCTGGACGAACCGGCTCCAGCGGTAGGCGAAGGTCTGGTCGCGGGGCTTCTGCTCGCGGCGCGCCACCTCGCCCTTGAGCGTGGGGAGGAAGAGCCCGACCACCAGGACCACGAGGGCGAGGACGACGGCGCCCAGGCCGAGCAGGGTGATCTTCAGGCCGAACGCCAGCAGGGCGACGGCCATCAGCCCGGCGGCGATGAGGCCGCGCCAGCGGGTGAGCTCGACCCGCTCGCCGGCAAAGCCCAGCAGGGCGGGGAGCAGGGTGAGCGAGGCGAGCACGGTGATGGCCACGACCGACGCCGAGCTGACGGCGAGGCCCTGCACGAACCGGACCCCGATGAGCATCATGCTGAGCAGCGAGATGGCGACGGTGCAGCCGGCGAAGAGCACCGACCGGCCGGCGGTGTCGATGGCGATGGCGATCGACTCCCGCACGTCGTGGCCGCGGTGCAGTTGCTCCCGGTACCGGGTGACGATCAGCAGGGCGTAGTCGATGCCGACGCCGAGACCGATCATGACGCCGAGGAAGGTGGCGAACTCGGGGATCGGGAGGGCGAAGCTGAGCACGGTGACGATGCCCGTGCCGATGCCGATGCCGAACAGGGCCACCCCCACGGGAAGGCCCATGGCGAGCACCGAGCCGAAGGCCAGGATCAAGATGACGATGGCGAAGGCCAGGCCCAGCGCCTCCGACGAGGGGTTCTCGAACTCGCCGAACGCCATTCCGCCCCGCTCGACCTGGAGGCCGCCGATCTCGGGCGTGTCCTCGATGATGACGTCGCGGATCTCCCCGGCCTCGTCGGTCGAGGTCTCGGTGGGCATCTCGACGGTGGCGTAGGCGATCTTCCCGGCGTCGGCGATCTGCTGGGCCCCGGCCTCGTCGTAGGGGCTCACGACCTGGAGCACGTTGGGGAGCGCGGCCACCTTGGCGAACAGGTCCTGCATGGCGCCCTGGACCTCGGGGTCGTCGACGCCCTGGTCGGCCCGGAAGACGATCGAGCCGCTGAAGCCCGTGCCCTGGCCCCCGAAGTCGTCCTCGAGCAGGTCGAAGCCGTCCTTGGAGTCCGACGGCGGCGGGTTGAACTCGTCCTTGAACGAGCCTCCCGACCCGGACATGGCTCCGCCCACGAGGAAGGCGACGATCCAGATGAGGAGCACCAGCTTGCGCCGGTCGTGGCACCAGGGGCCCAGTCGTGCGAACATTCTCGCCCTCCTGCGGGGGGTGATGGGGGTGACGTTGGGGGAATGAGACGGTGGGGCCGCCGGGAACTCATCGCCGTGAGGACGCGGCTCCCGTCACTGATGACGGATCCCGTCCCGACAACGTGACACACCAACTGGCCACCTGCTG
>DATHEV010000546.1:0-2058 GCA_035318405.1 Iamia sp. | reverse complement strand
CGTGATCAGCCACGACCGGCGGGCCGAGGGCCGGCGGTCCCGCCGCGAGGCGGAGGTCGCCGCCGGTCGGGCCGACGTCGCGGCCACCGTCGACGGTGATCCCGACGACCTGGCGGCCATCGCCCGCGCCGTCGACGCCCTCCCGCCCAAGGAGCGCGAGGCCATCGTGCTGGTGGCGTGGGACCAGCTCAGCCCGGCCGAGGCGGCCGAGGTGGCGGGGTGCAGCGCCGGGGCCTTCCGCGTCCGTCTCCACCGGGCCCGCCGCCGGCTGGCCGACCAGCTCACCGAGGAGGTCCGATCGTGACCGACGACGTCGTCATCGACCACGTCCGCGCCGTCGACCCGTGCCCCGACGGCAGCGCCGGGTGGGGGGCGAGCGACGAGGGCCGCGCCGCCCGCGCCGCCGTCCTCGACGCCGCCGGGTCGGGGGACCGGCCGCCGCCGAGGCGCGGCGCGACGGCCATCGTCGCGGTCGCCGCCGCCGTGGCCGTCGTCGGCCTCGTGGTGGCGGCGGTGCTCGTCGCCCGGCCCGACGGGGACGATGGGCCGGTCATCGCCGACGACCCGTCATCGACGTCGATGCCGACGACGACCTCGGCCCCCGCGCCGACCGGACCGGTGCCGCTCGACGTGGGGCCGCTCGCCGGCGGGATCGAGGGCGAGGGTCATGCGCTCGTCGCCATCGGGGACCGCATCCTCGTGTGGCAGCCCGACGGGCAGACGTCGATCCTCGATCCGGCCACGGGCTCCTGGACCACGGCCGCGACCGCTCCCACCCAGGCGCCGACCGGGGGCCTGCTGGTGTGGACCGGCACCGAGCTCATCGCCTGGGGCGGCCACGACGGCGAGCCCGACCAGGTCGCGCTCCCGGGCGTGGCCTACGACCCGGAGGCCGACACCTGGCGGATGATCGCCGAGGCCCCCGTCGAGGGTCGGACCCCGGCCGTGGCGGGCTGGGACGGCCACGAGATCCTGCTGTGGGGCGGCACCCGTCCGGGCCCGACCCGGTCGGGCATCGGCGCGCGGGAGCAGGTGCCGGCCGACGGCGCCGCCGCCTACGACCCGGCCGCCGACAGCTGGCGCACCCTCGACTCCCCGGCCCCCGGCACCGTGGGCCGGCTCACCACCGGCGTGCTCGACGACCCGGTGGCCTGGGTGCAGATCCCGACGCTGCCGGGCACCGATCCGAGGGGCCTCGCCCTCGTCGCCTACTCGGTCGCCGACGACGCCTGGCGGGTGGCGGCGCCGTCCCCCGACACCCCCACCGCCGCGGGCATCGCCGGCGCCGCCGACGGGGTGGTGGTCGTCGTCCCCTACGACGCCGATCCCACCAGCGGTGAGGTGACCTGGTCCGAGTGGACCGCCGGCGGTGGCTGGCGCACCGTCACCCCGCCGAGCGCCACCGGCCCCACCCGGTGCCCGGCGCACGTCGTCGCCCTGGCCGAGGGGCCGGCCGTCGTGCGCTGCGAGACCGTGACCCGGCGCCGCGCCGACGGGACGTGGACCACCGCCCCCGACGCGCCCGGCGGCAAGGTCCTCCCGCTCGCCGGCGGCGGCTTCGTCGTGATCGACACCGAGACACCCCAGGTCTGGTGGTACGACGGCTAGACGCGCCGCGGGCCCGGTCCGTCGTCGACGCCGCGACGATGGGACCGGGCCCGCAACGTGGGGGGTGGGGGACCTAGGGCTGGTTGTAGTACTCGTTGGCGGCCACGATCTCGACCACCATCCGGGTCTCGAAGGCGCCGCCCTGGAGCCGGCCGACCCAGAAGCTGGCCTCGTTGGCCGGCGGGGTGCGACGGAGGTACGCCTCGTAGACGGACTGGACGGTGACGGTGTCCGCGGCCGGCGTGCCCAGCAGGGCCAGGGCGACCTGGGTGCGGGTCTTGCCCCCGGTGGTCACCTGGGCCTTGGCCGCGGTGGCCTCGGGGCCGGTCGCCGGGCGACGCAGCACGAGCTGGTAGAGCGCCGGGGCCCAGCCGTCGATGCCGCCGGCGCGGGTGAGGAAGGTGGCCGAGCCCAGCAGCGAGCTGCGCAGCACGTCGGGGTTCTTGGTCT
>DATHEV010000545.1:0-2675 GCA_035318405.1 Iamia sp. | reverse complement strand
GACGCCGTGCGGGCCGGGCGGGCCGAGGTGGCCGAGGTGCTCGCCCGTCGGCACATCGAGCGGTCGCGCGAGCAGTTCCTCATGGAGGCCGACCGGGCCGAGGCGGCCCGCGGCCCCCGCCGGCCCCGCGCCCTCCCCGGTTGACATCTCGCCAACGTCTCCGTATCTTGTATACAAGACTGCGACCCGCACCCCCCGTTCGAGGAGACCACCCGTGACCGAC
This sequence comes from Iamia sp., assembly GCA_035318405.1. Taxonomy (GTDB): domain Bacteria; phylum Actinomycetota; class Acidimicrobiia; order Acidimicrobiales; family Iamiaceae; genus Iamia. The sequence continues at coordinate 2,452 of DATHEV010000545.1, read as the reverse complement.
CTGCTGCCCCCCGAGGAGTTCCGCACCGCGCTCGAGGGCGCCATGAAGGGCACCATGGCCCGCGATGCGTCCTTCAGCCGGGCGTGGGCCACCGGCAAGCTCTCGCGCCAGCACTTCGTGCACTGGGCCGCGAACCACTACCACTACGTCGGCCCGTTCGGTGACCTCCTCGGCGTCATGTACGCCAAGACCCCCGACACCGCCCGCGACGCCAAGGACTTCCTCCTCCAGAACCTGTGGGAGGAGGAGCTGTCGGACGACCGCCACACCGACCTCCTCATCCGCTTCGCCGAGGCCTGCGGTGGCACCCGCGAGTTCGTGATGGACCGCAAGAACGCCACGCCGTTCACGCTCGGCATCCAGGGCTGGCAGTACAAGCTCACCAACGAGGAGCACTTCGCCGTGTCGACGGCGGCCACCGTCGTCGGTCTCGAGTCGCAGGTGCCCTCCATCTATCGCACGCAGTACCCGGCGCTGATCGATCCGGAGCGCTACGGCTTCTCCGAGTGGGAGACCGAGTTCTTCGACCTCCACATCACCTCCGACGAGGTGCACGGCGAGCGCGGCTACCAGATCGTCCTCAAGTACGCCGACACGCCCGCCCTCCAGCAGCGCTGCATCGAGATCGTGAAGGAGGCCGCCAACATGCGCTTCAACTACACCAAGGCCCTCTACGAGATGTACGTCCAGCCGGACCTCGGCGTCTGGGTCGAGCCCGAGCCCGCCACGGCCGTGGCCTGATCCGACCCTGCTGACCTGACCCCCTGACCCCTGACCTCGTCGGACCCGGAGGCGGATCGTGCTCGTGTTCGGCAAGGCCCTCGGCTTCGACGCGGTGGGCGACGCCCGCCGCGCCGAGGCCGCCGGCTACGACGGCGTCCGCGCCATCGACCACTTCTTCAGCGGGATCCCCCCGGAGCCGCCGATCGCCGTCCCCCACGTGTTCACCACGATGGGGGCGGCGGCGGCGGCCACGACGCGCGTCCGGCTGACCCAGACCATGGTGGCGGCCACCCTCCGCCACCCGGTCGAGGTGGCCCAGGCCGTCGCCACCCTGTCCCGGATCTCGGGTGGGCGGGCCGAGCTGGGCATGGGGACGGGCTGGCTCCAGGTCGAGCACGACGCCACCGGTCTGGCCCTCGGGCCGGTGGGGGAGCGGGTCGACCGGCTGGTCGAGGCGATCACGATCTGCGGCGCCATGCTCCGGGGCGACGGCACCGTGGCCCACGAGGGCGCCCACTTCCGGGCCGTCGTCGACGCGCCCTGGCCGGCGTTGCCGGCGCCCGCCCCGATCCTGGTCGGTGCGCACGGGCCGGTGATGCTCCGCCGTCTGGCCCCGCTCGTCGATCGCATCGACCTGGTCGAGGGGCTGGTGGCCGGCGTGGCCACCTTCACCGGACCGCATCGCAACGACGCCGAGGCGCTCGGCGACCGGATGGCCGTCGCTCGCAAGGCGGCGGCCGACGCCGGCGCCTCCGAGCCCGCCTTCTCGGCCACGGTCAACCTCACGATCTGCACCACCGACGAGCAGCGCGACGACGCCCGGCGGGCGATCCTGGCCTCGTCGGGCGGCGGGCCCGAGGTGCTCGACGGCGAGCTGCTCCGGGTCGTCGGCGGGCCCGACGCCGTCATGGCCGGCTTCGCCACCCTCGCCGGCCTCGGCGTCGACCGGGTCCACGTCCGCCCGTCCGACCCCGCCACCCAGGCCTGGCTCGACGAGGCGCTGCCCGCCCTCCACGCCCTGTGAACGAGCCCCGGTCGGGGCGGCTGAGCCCGGCCCGGCGGGCGGCCGCCTTCGCCGCCCTGCTGGCCGCCACGTTCGTGGGCACGGTCAACAACAGCCTGGCCAACGTGGCCGTGCCGGCCATGGCCGAGGACCTCGACGTCGGTCTGTCGACGGCGGTGTGGATCGTCAGCGCCTTCGCCCTCGCCCTGGGCGTGATGATGCCGCTCGCGGGGCGGCTCGGTGACGTCCACGGCGCCCGCCGGGTGCTGCTCGTCGGCACCGTCCTCTTCGCCGTGTCGTCGGTGGCGGTGGGCGCCGGCGAGCACGTGGGCGTGGTGGTGGCCGGCCGGATCGGCCAGGGCATCGCCGGCTCACCCGTGCTCCCGTGCATCATGGCGACCGCCACCCGGCTCTACCCGCCCGACCGCCGGGGCCGGGTGCTGGGGATGTGGGCGGCGGTGAACGCCTCGGCCCTGGCCGCCGGGCCCGCCCTCGGCGGCATCGCCGTCGACCACGTGGGCTGGCGCTGGCTGTTCCTCTCGAGCGCGCCCCTGTTCCTCCTGATCGGCGTGGCCATCTTCGTCCTCGTGCCGGTCGACCCGCCCTCGGTGCCCCGCCCGATCGACGCCCGGGGCGCGGTGCTGCTGGCCGTGGCCATGGCGACGATCGTCCTGCCCGTCACCGAGTCGTCCCGGTGGGGGTTCGCCAGCCCGCTGACCGTCGGCC
>DATHEV010000544.1:0-3326 GCA_035318405.1 Iamia sp. | reverse complement strand
GAGGCCGCCCTCGCCCTCACCCCGGAGATGCAGTCCAAGATCGAGGACGACCTCGACGCCGTCACCCGTGTGGTGGTGGGGGAGTCCGTCACCTAGCCCGGGCCGTCAGGTGGCGAGCAGGGCGCCGAGGATCAGCAGCAGCACGGCCGGGGAAAGCAGCAGTGGGTCGATGAGCGCCGGATCGATGCAACCGGACATGTAGATGTCGTCGGGATCGTCGCCGGCACCCAGCCCGGACAGGACCACGGCCCACTGGCTGCCGATCACCCAGTTGGCGAACACGATGCCCATGGCGAGCAGGAGAGCGCCGACGACGGGTCCGATCGACGCGATCTCCGGCCCGCCGTCCCACGACCAGGGCAGCAGGGCGGCGAGGGCGCCGAAGGCGGCGGTGTACGACACCCAGGTGCTGGGGTCGCGCCAGCTCATCGGCACCCGCCGGCCACCAGGTTCGGCGGGAAGCCGCTGGACGCCGATCGCGACGAACATGCCGCCCTCGCCGGCGACCTCCTCGTAGACGGCCGTCTTCTCCGCGGGGGTCATGTCGCTCCGGGCCGCGTCGTTGGCGTACATCCGCAGGAACCCACCGGTGAAGAGGTGCACGATCGTCAGGACGACGAAGAAGATCCAGGTGTGCTCGATCGGGATGGCCGGCAAGCCGTCCCAGACCTCGGCCAGGCCGTCCGTGCCGGTCGCCCGGGCGACGACGATCGCGAGCGACGCCAGGCCCCCCGTCACCAGCACCTTGTTGGTCAGATCGGCCCAGCGCACCACGCGGCGGTGCCGGAGCTCAGCGCTCTCCCCCATGGCGGGCGAGCGTAGGGGACAGGGGCCGTCGCCGTCCGGGGACGACGGCGGGTGGGTGCCGTCAGCTGGGGGAGCGGGTCCCCGGGCTGAACTCGACGGGGAGGTGCTTGACGCCGGAGATGAAGCTGGACGAGAGCCACTCGGGCTCCGCCGAGAGCCGCAGGCCGTCCAGGCGGGTGAGGACCTGGCGGAGCAGCGCCTGGATCTCGGCCCGGCCGAGGTGCGCACCGAGGCAGAAGTGCGGGCCGCCCCCGCCAAAGGCGACGTGCTCGTTGGGCCGGCGGTCGACGTCGAGCCCGTCCGGGTCGGTGAAGGCGCGGGGATCGCGGTTGGCCGAGCCGTAGTACATGACGACCTTGTCACCCTCGGCGATGTCCTGCTCGCCGAGCCGGGTCGACCGGAGAGCCGTGCGCCGCATGTACACGACCGGGGTGACCCACCGCAGGAGCTCCTCGACGGTGCTGTTGAGCCGGGCGTCGAGGTCGGCCCGCACGTGGTCGAGCTGGTCGGGGTGCTCGAGCAGGGCCAGCATCCCGGTGGCGACCAGGTTCCGGGTCGTGTCGCCGCCGGCGTCGACCAGCAGCAGGAACCACATCCCGAAGTCGAGCTCGCTGAGCGGCTCGCCGTCGACGGTGGCGTGGGCCAGCTTCGTCGCCAGGTCGTCGCAGGGGTGGGCCCGCCGGTCCTCCCAGACGCCGTGGGCGTACTGGAGCATCTCGATGACCGCCACCATCCCGGCGCCGGGGGAGTCCGGGTCCGGGGTGGTGTGGATCCTCTCGGTCAGGTCGTAGAGCGCCACCCCGTCGGCGAGCGGGATGCCGAGCATCTCGGCGATCACGTAGGAGGGCATGAGGCCGGCGACATCGGTGACGAGGTCGCACTCGCCCCGCTCGATCACGCCGTCGATGATCTGGGCGGCGAGGGCACCGACGCGGGGCGCCATGGCCCTGACCGCCTTGGGGAGGAAGTCGGGGACCGCCAGCTTGCGGAAGCCGGTGTGGCCCGGCGGGTCCATCGTGATCAGCATCGAGGGCGCCCCCGTGGCCGACGGGATCATGATGCCGTCGGCCGAGGAGAACGTGGCCGGATCACGGCCCACCCGCTTGACGTCCTCGTACCGGGTGACGGCCCAGAAGCCGGGACCGCCGGGCTCGTCGTGCCAGTGGACGGGGTCGTTGTCCCGCAGCCAGGCGAAGGCCTCGTGGGGCGGGCCGCCGTCGAAGGCCGCCGGATCGAGCAGGTCGAGCGCGGGGATCGTCGCCATGGCCCGATGGTGCCCGGTCAGCCGGCGTCGTGCTCGCGGAGCACCTGGCGGACGCGCTCGTGGGACAGGCCGGCGGCGGTGCCGACGTGACGGAGGCTGTGCCCCTGCCGCACGGCCGCCGCGATGCCGTCGTGCAACGCCGCCCGCGCCTGCTCGGCGGCGGCGGCGCGAGCTCGGACCCGGGCGAGGGCGGGGGGCTGGTCGGGCTCGTCGTCGGCGCCCGCGGACTGGAGCAGGAGGTCGGCCAGACGGGCGAAGGCCGCCTCCGACGGCGGGGCCTCGTCGAGGGCGGCGAACACGAGCTTGCCCATCGTGAGCAGCGCCATCACCCGGGCGAGGTCGTCGGTGGTGAGAGGCGGGTCGATCAGCCCGAGCGCCACGGCCTCGTCGTTCGACGCCGCCATGGCGTGGAGGTAGCGCTCGAGCCCGCGCTGGAGGATCTCGGCCACGTGCGGGTCGCGCCGGGCGACGACGATGACGTCGAGCAGCAGCAGCATGCGGCGGTCCGGGCGCGCCGACAGGGATCCGATGATCAGCTTCGACCGCTCGCTCCACGGCAGTGCGGCCATCTCGCCGGCCGAGCGGAGGATGGCCTCGACGGGCGCCAGGCCGACCGTCGCCGACAACAGGTCGAGCTTGCTGGCGAAGTGGGCGTAGAGGGCGCCCGTGGTGACACCCGCCCGCCCGGCGATCCCGGCGACGGTGGCGGCCTCGTAGCCCTTGGTCGAGAACTCCTCGAAGGCGGCCTCGATCAGGGCCGATCGCGAGTTGCGACGGGTGCTCTCCGACGCCATGGGGGCGATGGTATCGCCGGGCCTGTCAGAAGTGTTGACGTGAGGAGGGTCTGGAGCCCCCCGAGGTCGGGCGCTAGCGTAACCAGACTATGGAGATCCAGGACAAGAAGGCGATCGTCTTCGGTGGGGCGTCGGGCATGGCGAAGGCCAGCGCCGAGCTGCTGAAGGCGCGGGGAGCCGACATCGCGATCGTCGACCTCCCGACGTCCAAGGGCGCCGAGGTGGCCAAGGGGCTCGACGCCCCGTTCTTCGAGTGCGACGTCACCGACGAGGAGCAGACGGCGGCCGCGGTGAGCGGCGCCGTCGAGGCCCTCGGCGGTGTGCACATCTCGGTGAACACCACCGGTGGGGGCATCGGCATGCGCACGCTCACCCGGGAGGGCCCCCACCCGCTGGCCGACTTCCGGCGCGTCATCGAGCTGAACCTCATCTCGGCGTTCGACATCAGCCGCCTCGTCGCC
>DATHEV010000543.1:0-3628 GCA_035318405.1 Iamia sp. | reverse complement strand
TCCGCCGTCGGCGGGCCGACGAGGGCGTCGACCACGTGGGACAGCGTCGCCGCCGCGACCCCGTCGGGCAGCGGGGCGGGAAGCACGCGGTGCAGGGCGCCGAAGGGGCGGTCGGGCCCGCCCACGGCGTCGAGGACGAGGGTGGTGCGCCCGGCCGCCCGCAACCGGCGGGCCGCCTCGGACAGGACGGCCGAGCAGCCCCGGCCCCGGGGGCCGCGCAGCACGGCCCCGGCGCCCTCGTCGACCGACGTGACCAGCCGGGCCACCACCGCCTCCCGCCCGACCAGGCCGTCCGTCACGGCGGAGGTACGGCGGGCGGCGGTCACGGACGCGCACGGTACCCGCCCCCGCCGGGCCCGGCGCGGTGCTCCAGCGCTGGCGGCGGCACGGTGGTAGACCCGCCCCCATGTCGATCAAGTCGGCCCTGTTCGCCGCCATCACCACGGTGGTCCTGATCCTCGCGCTCGGCAACGACTGGATGGTCGAGAAGGCGGTCAAGGGGGACTTCGCCCGGCTGACCCGGAGCAACGTGACCAGCCAGCTCCAGTTCCAGGTCTGGGACATGCCCTCCGACTTCCGGTTCCCCACCGTCGTCCGGCTCCTCATGCTCGTCGTCCTCGCCGCCGTCTTCGGGGGCATCGTCGGCCGAGCCCGGCCGCTGGCGGCCTTCATCGGCGGCTGGGGCGCCTTCCTGGCCGCATCGGTCGTGAGCGCCGGGATCTACTCCCTCGTCGTCGACGACCGGTTCACCAGCCGGCCCGGGGACGACACCATCGACAACTTCACCGGCACCGCCTCCTTCGGCACCTCGCTGGGCATGTGGCTCGGCTGGCTGGTGGGCATCGCCGTGCTGGTGGGCAGCTACGGGAGGGGCCAGCCGCAGGCCGACACCGGGCGGGCCGCGCCGCGCCCACCGGCGACGGCCTGGAACCAGCCGCCGGCCGGGTCGCAGTACCCGCCGCCGGCCTACGACCCCCCGCCGGCCTACGACCCCGGCGCCGCCGCCACCCCCGGTGGCTCCTACGACCCCGGCGGGCAGGCGCCCCCGCCCGCGGCCTCGCCCGCAGCCCCTCCACCGGCCGCGCCCGGCGGGCCCCAGATCGGCAAGCCGCCCGACCGCACGCAGGTCTTCGGCGAGCCGCCGCCCCGCGACACCTGAGCCGCTAGGGCCGCGTCGTGCGCAGGGCCTCCGGGTAGTCGCCGGTGGCCTTCGCCCAGGCCGAGGCGGCGAGCCGCTGGGCCAGCAGCCGGATGACCCCGACGAGGGCCCCGGTGACCAGAGCCCAGGCCAGGGCCTCGCCCCAGCTGACGTCCTGGTGGGCCGGGTTGCCGGGCGCCTCGCGCCGAGCGACGACCTTCCACGCCCGCTCGACCAGCGGCTTGGTCGCCATGACCGCTCCGATGGCGGAGGCGCTGGCCACGCCGTTCCACACCTGCTCCTCGTCGATGGCCACGCTGTCCTCCTGGTGATCGGTCGGGCCCGCCCTGCCCCGAGGCCCAGCATCCGACGCACCCGGGCGTTACCGTCGCCGGATGCGCATCGAGATCCCGGACGGGGCGGACCCGATCATGCACGTGTGGGGGGCCATGGTGCCTGGCATCGGCCCGGCCGCGGCCGCCTTCTCGGGCAAGGTCTACGAGTGCTCCACGCTGGGCCTGCGCGAGTTCGAGGCCGCCCGGCTCCGGATCGCCCAGGTCAACGGCTGTCTGTTCTGCCAGGACTGGCGCACCGACCGCGACGGCGAGACGGTCGAGGACACCTTCCCCGAGGCCGTCACCGCCTGGCGCACCACCGACGCCCTCGACACCAGGGCCCGCCTGGCCGCCGAGTACGCCGAGCGCTTCGCCCTGGACCACCACGGCCTCGACGACGACTTCTGGGACCGCATGAAGGGCGCCTACACCGATGCCGAGATCGTCGAGCTGTCGATGTGCCTCGGCTCGTGGATCGCCTTCGGCCGGCTGAACCGGGTCCTCGGGCTCGACACCGCCTGCACTCTGCCCACCCACTGAGGTGTGTTGCGGCGGGTCGCGCGGGTAGGGGCGCGCGCACATCCGCACGCGAAGGAGACCCATCACATGCCCAGCGCCTACACCGCTCCCGGGCTCGAGGAAGAGGACGCCGCCAAGGTCCGCGAGGCGCTGCAGAACCGCCTCCTGGCCCTGATCGACCTCACGCTCACCCTCAAGCACATCCACTGGAACGTCGTGGGGCCCAGCTTCATCGGCGTCCACGAGATGCTCGACCCGCAGTACGCCGCCGTCTCCGAGATGGTCGACGACGTGGCCGAGCGGGTGGCCACCATGGGGGGCCAGCCCCTCGGCACGCCCGGCGCCATCATCGACGGGCGGACGTGGGAGGACTACAAGCTCAACCGGGCCCTCACCCACGAGCACCTCCAGGCCCTCGACCATGTGTACACCGGCGTCATCGAGGACCACCGCAACGCCATCAAGATCGCCGGCGACATCGACCCCATCTCCGAGGACCTGCTGATCACCCAGACCAGCCAGCTGGAGCTGTTCCAGTGGTTCGTCCGGGCCCACCTCGAGGACAAGGCCGGCAAGCTCGACAGCTGATCAGGCCTCGGGGCCGCACCCCCCTACGCGACGAACCCCCGGCAGCGTGGCCGGGGGTTCGTCGCGTACGGGGTGGAGCGGATCAGGCGGGGGCGGCCTCGGCGGGGCCGGCCTTCTCGAGCTCGACGGCCTCGACCGACTCCGGCGTCGAGGGCTCGAAGCCCTCGATGGCCCGGAACACGATGTCGGGCTTGTCGTCGTCGTCCGGGTTGGGGGCCGAGTCGACGATGATGATCTGACCGGCGGAGTACTCCTTGTAGAGGAGCTTCTCCGACAGCGGATCTTCGACGAAGCGCTGGATCGCCCGCCGCAGCGGGCGGGCGCCGAGGGTGGGGTCGTAGCCCCGGTCGACCAGCAGCAGCTTGGCGGCGTCGGTGACCTCGATGCCGATGCCCTGGCTCTCGAGCTGGACCTTGGTCCGCTTGATCATGAGGTCGACGATGGTCGTGACCTCCTGCTTCGACAGCTCGTGGAAGACGATGGTCTCGTCGATCCGGTTCAGGAACTCGGGCCGGAAGTGCTGCTTGAGCGCCTCGTTGACCTTCTCCTTCATCTTCTCGTACGTGACCGCCTCGTCGGACTTGCCAAAGCCGACGTTGGCCTTGCGCAGGTCCTGGGTGCCGAGGTTCGAGGTCATGATCAGCACGGTGTTGCGGAAGTCGACCGAGCGGCCCTGGCTGTCGGTGAGACGGCCCTCCTCCAGGATCTGGAGGAGCGTGTTGAACACGTCGGGGTGGGCCTTCTCGATCTCGTCGAACAGCACCACGCTGAAGGGCTTGCGGCGCACCGCCTCGGTGAGCTGGCCGCCCTCCTCGTAGCCCACGTAGCCGGGGGGCGAGCCCACCAGCCGGCTGACCGTGTGCTTCTCCATGTACTCGGACATGTCGAGCGTGATCAGCGACGCCTCGTCGCCGAACAGGAACTCGGTGAGCGTCTTGGCCAGCTCGGTCTTGCCCACGCCGGTGGGGCCGAGGAAGATGAACGAGCCGCTGGGACGCTTGGGATCCTTCAGGCCCGCACGGGTGCGTCGAACGCTTTGACTGACCGC
>DATHEV010000542.1:0-3643 GCA_035318405.1 Iamia sp. | reverse complement strand
CCGGACGGGTGACTTCCCGCCCACCGACCGACCGGACGGGCTGCCGACGGCGCGCTCCAGATAGCCGCACACCCCACCTGACCTGGGTCTTCACTCCCGTCCAGGGTTCCGTGAACGGAGCGCGCACGGGGGACCGTGATGGCGGGTCCCGGGGGTCCGCCCTGGTAGGTTCGCACCGTGCACAAGGTCTGGCCTCGTCTGGGGCGAATGCCCTCCGATGGGACCATGGTGAGGCTGACGCGCAAGGGACGGGAGACCGCCCGCCGATGACCGCGACGGAGGCGTTCTCCCAGACCGCGCCCGACGTCACCGTCGGCGAGCACGTCCCGGTCGGCTTCGTCCGGGCCGAGGCCGTCTCGACCATCCCGGCGTGGAAGCGGGCGCTCGACATCGTCGTGTCGGCCAGCCTCCTCGTCCTGGCCGCCCCGCTGTTCCTGCTGGTCGCCGTGCTCGTGCGCATCGAGGGCGGCCCGGTGATCTTCTCCCAGCGCCGTCTGGGCCAGAACGGCCGCATCATCCTCGTCCGCAAGTTCCGCACCATGGCGCCCGACGCCGAGGACCGGCTCCGGTCCGACCCCGAGCTGTTCGATCGCTACGTGGCCAACGGCTTCAAGCTGCCGTCCGAGGAGGACCCCCGGCTCAGCCGCTGGGGCCGCTTCCTCCGGTCGTCCAGCCTCGACGAGCTGCCCCAGCTGGTCAGCGTCCTCTGGGGCGAGATGAGCATGGTCGGGCCCCGCCCGATCGTCGAGCCCGAGCTGGTCGAGTACACGTCGCGGGGCGCCCACGATGCCTTCCTCGCCGCCCGGCCCGGCCTCACCGGCCTCTGGCAGGTGAGCGGGCGCAGCAGCCTCAGCTACGACCAGCGGGTCGAGCTCGACCTGCGGTACCTGTCCCGCCAGAACCTGCTGACGGATCTCAAGATCGTGGCCCGCACCGCCGTCGTCGTGGTGCGCCGCGTCGGCGCCCACTGAGCTTGCGGCTGCTCCTCCACGACTTCGCCGGCCACCCCTTCCCCGCTCAGCTGGCCCGAGTGCTGGCCCGGCGCGGGGTCGAGGTCGACCACGCCTACTGCTCGGGCGTGGCCACCGGGCAGGGCGACCTCGTCCGGCGGCCGGACGACCCGGCGTCGCTCCGCTTCAGCGACGTCTCCTCGGCCCGCTTCGAGCGCTACTCGCCGCTGAAGCGGATGGCCAGCGAGGCCCGCTACGGCGCCCGCCTCGCCCGCCACGTCCGCCGCACCCGACCCGACGTCGTGCTCTCGGGCAACACCCCCCTGCTGGCCCAGGCCGCGCTGTGGGGGGCGGCCCGCTCGGTCGGCGCCACCCGGGTGTTCTGGGTGCAGGACTTCCTGGGCCGCGGCACCCGGAGCGTGCTGGCCGCCCGGTCGCCGCTGCTGGGCCGGACGCTCGGCGCCGGGTTCGAGCGGCTCGAGACCACGCTGCTGCGCCGGTCGGACCGGGCGATCGTGATCGCCGAGGACTTCGTCGCCGAGCTCGAGCGGCGCTCGGTCGCCGTGCCCACCACGGTGGTCGAGAACTGGGCCCCGCTCGACGAGATCACCCTCGAGCCCCGGGACACCGCCTGGTCCCGCGCCCACGGGTTCCACGACCGGCCCGTCGCCCTCTACTCCGGCACGCTCGGGCTCAAGCACGACCCCGAGCACCTGTTGGCGGTGGCCGAGCGGCTGCGCGGCACCGAGGCCCGCCTCGTCGTCATCACCGAGGGCCGGGGTCGGGAGGCGCTCGAGGCGGCCCGCCGCGACCGGGGCCTCGACGACGTCCTGGTCCTGCTCGACTACGTCCCCTACGACGACTTCCCCCAGGTGCTGGGCGCGGCCGACGTCACCCTCGTCCTGCTGGAGGAGGCGGCCGGCACCTTCAGCGTGCCGTCCAAGGTCCTCGCCTACCTCGCCGCCGGTCGCCCGGTGGTGGCGGCCATGCCGGCGGACAACCTGGCCACCGCCACCGTCGAGCGGGCCCGGGCCGGTGTGGTGACCCGGCCCGGCGATCACGAGGCCTTCGCCACCGCCGTGGCCGACCTCCTGGCCGACGACGAGCGCCGGGTCGCAGCCGGCGCGAGCGCCCGCGCCTACGCCGCCGCCACCTTCGACATCGACCTGATCGCCGACCGCATCGGCGAGGTGCTCGGCCTGGGCACTAGAGCCCGCGGATGAGCGCCGGCTCGGTGGCCAGGAACCAGTCGTAGGTCGCCTTCACGCCCTCGGAGAACTCGATCTGGTGCTGCCAGCCCAGGGCGTGCAGCTTGGACACGTCGAGCACCTTCCGGGGCATGCCGTCGGGCTTCGAGGTGTCGAAGACGAGCTCGGCATCGGGGTGGACGACGGCGCGCACCGTCTCGGCCAGCTCGCGGATCGAGATGTCCTCGCCCGTGCCCACGTTGATGTGGCCCTCGTCGCCGTAGTGGTCCATGAGGTGGAGGCAGGCGTCGGCCAGGTCGTCGACGTGGAGGAACTCGCGCATGGGGCTGCCGGTGCCCCAGATCTCGACCGCGTCCCGCCCGGCCACCTTGGCGTCGTGGAACTTGCGGATGAGGGCGGGCAGCACGTGGCTGCTGTCCAGGTCGAAGTTGTCGTTGGGCCCGTAGAGGTTGGTGGGCATGGCCGAGATGAAGTCGCAGCCGTACTGGACCCGGTAGGACTGGCACAGCTTGATGCCGGCGATCTTGGCCAGGGCGTAGGACTCGTTGGTGGGCTCGAGGGGCCCGGTGAGGAGCTGGTCCTCGGTGATCGGCATCGTCGACTGGCGGGGGTAGATGCACGAGCTGCCGAGGTAGAGCAGCTTGCGCACGGGGAACTCGTACGACGCGTGGACGACGGTGCCGTGCATCATCATGTTGTCGTAGAGGAACTCGGCCGGGCGGGTGGAGTTGGCCATGATCCCGCCGACGGTGCCGGCCACGAGGAAGACGTAGTCGGGGCGGTTGGCCCGGAACCAGTGGGTGACGGCGGCCTGGTCGCGCAGGTCGAGCTGCTCGCGGGTGGCGGTGAGGATCTGGCCCACGCCGGCGTCGGCCAACCGGCGCACCAGGGCCGAGCCCACCAGCCCGCGGTGTCCGGCCACGAACACCCGTGCATCCCGGTCCATCATCTGCCGATCACCCTCCAACGGTCGTGGCCCTGCCCGCCGAGGCTACCGGCGCCCCAACCTCGAACCGGATCTTCTCGAACGGCACACGGGACGAGTTCAGACGACGACGAGGCGATCGCCGTGGCGCACGTGGTAGCTCTCGTAGGCATCCGAGCTGTCGTGCAGCGTGAACCGCACATCTCCGAGCTCGATCGCGAGGTCGCCCTCGGGCGACCCCCGGGCCGCGGCGACGCGCTGGTGCAGCGCGCCGATGAACGCCGACCCGATCTCCGGCGCCAAGGCCAGGGCGACCGAGCCCGTCCCGGTCGTGACGTCGACATCGCACTCGATCGTGATGTCGATGTCCGCCACGAACCGAAGGATCACCTCGTGAAGCCCCACGCACACCTGTACCAGGATCGCGCCGACGAGAAACGAGGCATCGAAGTCCTCTGGCAGACCGTTCATCAGCACCCCCTGGCGGACATGGGACGTGGGTCCTCGCTGGAACTGCGGCCGGCCCACCGCGGCGCAGCGCGTGAACGATCTCGCGCAGC
>DATHEV010000541.1:0-8574 GCA_035318405.1 Iamia sp. | reverse complement strand
AGGCGGAGCAGCTCGGCGAACCCCGGCGAGTCGTCGTGGGAGCGAGCCCACTCGGCGGCGACGGCGAGCTCCGCGCCCGTGACATCGAGGGCTTGAAGGTCCTGGACGTGCTTTCGGTTCGCCGGGTAGAGGTCGGCCGCGGCGAAGAGCTTGAAGGCGACGAGGTCGATCCGCCCGGGGAGGTGGACCTCGAGACCGGCGAAGTGGTGGATCTCGACCCGATCGGCGAAGCCCTCGAGGAGGCCGAGCTCGAGGAGCCCGGCCGGGCCCGAGTTGAGCCAGCGCTCGCCGAGATCGAGCGTGCGACCAACCTCGGCGACAGCGTCGAGCAACGGACGAGGGAGATGCTCGGCCGACTGGTACGCCGCACCAGAGCGGATGGCGACCACATCGACATCGGCCGTGGCCCGCTGGGTCCAGCCGAGGAGCAGGAGGCTGCTGCCACCGATGACGAGCAGCGAGAAGCGCTGGTCGCGCTCGTCCAAGAGCTCACCCAGCGTGTGCAGGGCCTCTTCGACAACTGATCGGTCCATCATAGGCAGTTTAAACGCTCGAAACACGCAGTCAAGATGCGCGATGGTGAGATCTGGCGGGTGCCAGATCTCGTCTGGCGCCTCTCGGGCATGAGCCTCACTCAAACCCCCACGGTGGCCGCCGAGGCGGCAACCCACCTCCCACCCCCGGCCATCGAAGCGCGTGGCCTCGTCAAGCGCTTCGGCGACAAGGTCGCCGTCGACGGCCTCGACCTCACCGTCCCCGCCGGCGGCGTGTACGGCGTCCTCGGCCCCAACGGCGCCGGCAAGACCACGACCCTGCGGATGCTCGCCACCCTGTCGATCCCCGACGGGGGCGAGGCCCGCCTGATGGGTGACGACGTCGTCCACGACGCCGACGCCGTCCGCAGCCGGGTCAGCCTGACCGGGCAGTTCGCCAGCCTCGACGAGGACCTCACCGGCTTCGAGAACATCGTCCTGCTGGGCCTGCTCCTCGGGCTCAAGCGCCGCCCGGCCCGCGTCCGGGCCGACGAGCTGATCTCCGCCTTCGGCCTCACCGAGGCGGCCGACAAGCAGGTCAAGCACTACTCCGGTGGCATGCGCCGGCGGCTCGACATCGCCGCCAGCCTGGTCGTCACCCCCGACATCCTGTTCCTCGACGAACCCACCACCGGCCTCGACCCCCGCAGCCGCAACCAGGTGTGGGACATCATCCGGGCCCTGGTGGCCGGGGGCACCACCGTCCTGCTCACCACCCAGTACCTCGACGAGGCCGACCAGCTGGCCGATCGCATCGCCGTGATCGACCGGGGCAAGGTCATCGCCGAGGGCACCCCCGGCCAGCTCAAGGCGTCGGTCGGCGGCGGCAGCCTGCACGTCCGGGTCGCCGACCCCGAGCAGCGCTTTGCCGCCGTCCGGGTCCTGACCGAGGCGCTCGGCGTCGAGGTCACCGTCGAGGCCGACCCCGCCGCCGTCTCGGCCCGCCTCGAGGACCCCGAGAGGGTCGCCGAGGGCCTGATCGAGCTGAGCCGGGCCGGCATCGCCGTCAGCGAGATGAGCCTGGGCCAGCCCAGCCTCGACGAGGTCTTCCTCGCCCTGACCGACCACCCCGCCACCGAGCAGTCCGACACCGAGAACGAAGAGGCAGCCTGATCATGAGCACCCAGACCATCGACCTCCCCGAGGACGTCCGCGTCAGCGAGTCCTCCGTCCTCGCCGTGCTCGCCACGGGCGAGCGGCCGCCCCGCCCCGGGCCCCTGTCCGCCAGCCTCACCCACGGGTGGCGGGCGGTGCTGAAGATCAAGCACGTGCCCGAGCAGCTCTTCGACGTGACCATGTTCCCGGTGATGATGCTGCTGCTGTTCACCTACCTGTTCGGCGGGGCGCTGGGCGGCTCGGTCTCCGAGTACGTGCAGACGTTCGTGCCCGGGATCCTGGTGTCCACCGTGGTCATGATCACGATGTACACCGGCATCGGGCTGAACAACGACATGGCCAAGGGCGTGTCGGACCGGTTCCGCTCGCTGCCCTCGTGGCGACCGGCGGCCGTCGTCGGCGCCCTGCTGGGCGACGCCATGCGCTACGCCATCGCCTCCACCGTCATCCTGGTGCTGGGCATCATCCTGGGCTTCCGGCCCGACGGCGGCCCGATCGGCGTGGTGGCCGGCGTGACCGTGCTGCTGGCCTTCGCCTTCTCGCTCTCGTGGGTCTGGACCTTCCTGGGCCTGAAGCTGGAGAGCGAGAAGGGGATCCTGGGCGTCTCGATGATGATCCTGTTCCCGCTGACCTTCGCCAGCAACATCTACGTCGACCCGGCGACGATGCCGGGCTGGCTCCAGGGCTTCGTCCGGGTCAACCCCATCACCCTCGTGGTCGACGCCGTGCGGGGCCTGATGGGCGGCTCGGTCCAGATCGCCGACCTGGGCTGGGTGGCGCTCGCCGCCGGCCTCTTCGTGGCCGTCTTCGGCCCCCTCACCATGCGGACCTACGGCCGCCAGGGCTGATCCCCGGGGCCAGGACAGCGTCGTCCCGCCCCACCGATCAGCGCTCACGCGACACCGCCCCCGGCCTTGGCGCCGGGGGCGGTGTCGCGTCCGGGGTCCCCGCCCCCCGGTCGGCCGCGGAACACCGGGGCGACCGGCGCGCTCCCACGTCCGTCACCAACCACGCCGGTCCTCCCCACGGCCCCGGCACCGACAGACAGGGCGAACCATGAGCGACTTCTCCGATTCCTACGGTGAGACCGGGTACGACGACGGCAGCTACAGCGGCTCCGTCGACACTGCCGTCGCCACCGACACCCTGACCGACTACGGCACCAGCGCCGACTACACCGCCGACAGCTACGAGGCGAGCGATGCCTCGTGGAGCGCCTGGGACGCCAGCATCCAGGCCGACAGCAACGCCACCGAGGCGTGGTACGCCGGCGACACCGATGCGTCCGCCTACTGGGAGAGCGTCGGCGACGGTCACGCGGCCGACTCCTACGCCGCCGACTCCGCCAGCTGGACCGCCTGGGATGCGAGCAGCGATGCCTACGCCACCGAGTCGACCACGGACTACTCGACGGACGACACCTCGACCGACTTCAGCAGCGACTACTCGACGGACTACTCGACCGACTACTCGGCCACCGACACGGGCTACGACGCCTCGTCGAGCTGGGCGGCGACGGACACGGTCACCGACTACGACACCGATGCCTCGTACTGAGTCAGGCCGGGCGGGTGGCGAAGGCGGGACCGGGCGTCAGGAAGACGATGTGGCTGCGCTGGCGGACCACGACCCGGTGCCAGACGCCGCGGGGCACCACCACGGCGTGGCCGGGCGTGACGTCGACGGACTCGGCCCCGGCGTCGGTCTCCAGCACGACCGTGACCGCCCCCGAGACGAGCACGAGGACCTCGTCGCCGTCGTCGTGGCGCTCGCCGCCGTGGGGCGCGCTGCCATCGGTGATCCACGTCCCGACGGTGATGCCGTCGATGCGCGGTGGTGGGCCCGGCCCCTCGAGCGGCCGGGCCGTGCCGTCCCATCCGATGCCGACGAAGTCGGCGCCGAGGTCGATCGGCGTCGGCGTCGGGTCCACGTCGGGAGCGTAGCGTCGTTCGCGACAGCCTGTCTTCGGCCTGCTTGACAGGGCTTAGTCGGGCAGGTGGGGGAACTCGATGTCGCGGGCTCCCAGGAGCACGGCGCGGGTGACGGCGGCCTTGCCGAACTGATCCCGCACCGCGTCCATGGCGCTGTCGAGGGCGGCGGCGTCGGACCGCGCGAACGGGAGCGGGAGCTGGACCGGCCGGCCGTCGGCCAGGTTGCCGATGGCCACGCCGACCAGCGTGATGCCCTTCTCGTCGATCAGCGGCTGGGCCCGCGCCAGCAGGGCGCGGGCCGTGGCCAGCAGGTCCTCGGTGCGATCGGTGGCCTGGGGGAGCGAGCGGGACCGGGTGGCCCGGGTGTAGTCGCCGAACCGGAGCCGCAGGGTGACGGTGCGGCCCACCCGATCGGCCGACCGCAGCCGCCGGGCGACCCGGTCGACCAGCCCGACGAGCCGGGTGTCGAGATCGGCGGGGGTCTGGGGCCGGCGGCCGAAGGCGCTCTGCGAGCCGATCGAGCGGCGTCGCCTCCCCCGCTCGACCGGGCGGGGATCGCGGCCGTGGGCCAGGGCGTGGAGGTGGCGGCCCGTGGCCCCGCCGACGATGGCCACCAGCCCGGGCTCGCCGATGCCGGCGATGTCGCGCACGGTGCGGATGCCCCGCTCGGCCAGCTTCCCGGTGGTGACCGGCCCCACGCCCCACAGCCGGCCCACGGGGAGGGGGTGGAGGAACTCCCGCTCGCGGTCCGGGTCGACGACGAGCAGCCCGTCGGGCTTGGCCACGCCGCTGGCCACCTTGGCCAGGAACTTGGTCCGGGCCACCCCGACGGTGATGTTCAGGCCCACCCGGTCGCGGACCTCGACCCGCAGCCGGGCGGCGATCTCCGGGGGCGGGCCGGCGATCCGTCCCAGCCCGCCCACGTCGAGGAAGGCCTCGTCGATCGAGAGCCCCTCGACCAGCGGCGTGGTGTCGTCGAACACGGCGAAGACGGCCTTGCTGGCCTCGACGTAGGCCGAGAAGCGGGGCTCGACGACCACGGCGTCGGGGCACAGCCGCCGGGCCTGGCCCCCGCCCATGGCGGTCTTGATCCCGCAGGCCTTGGCCTCGTAGCTGGCGGCCAGCACCACGCCCCCGCCCACGATGACGGGCCGGCCCCGCAGGGCCGGTTGGTCGCGCTGCTCGACCGACGCGTAGAAGGCGTCGAGATCGGCATGCAGGATCGACGCTGTACGCCCGGCCACGAACACACGTTCGCACAACGGGCCGCGGTTGTCACCCCACCCCTGGCGAACTCGGGGGGATCCGTGACCCTCTGGGGGCACATCTCCCCCCGAGTTCGGGTCAGCCGGTCAGGAGGGCCACCCGGTCGGCGATGTCGGGCCGCTGGAGGCGGGCGAGGGTGGAGGCGTGGGCCTGACGGGCGACGGGAGCGGCCTTGGCCGGGTCGAGAGCGTTGCCGGCCATGACGCCGGCGTCGTCGGCGGTGGGCTGGAAGGCCAGGACCGGCAGGCCGGCCCGGCGCAGACGACGGGCCTCGGCGTCGAGACGGGCCCGGGCCCATCGCCGGGCCGGCTGGTCCGGGGCGAAGCGGAGGCCGCGCCCGGCGATCGACATGGGCGAGACCACCACGACCAGGTCGAGCTGCTCGCGGCGGAGGACGTCGGCGTTGGTCGGCGAGTGGGCGCCGCCGTCGATGAAGGCATCGCCGTCGACCTCGACCGGGGCGAAGAAGGCGGGGATGGCGCACGAGGCGGCCACGGCGGCCGACAGCGGCGGGTGCTGGTCGCGCCCGAAGACCACCCGGCGGCCGTCGCGCTGGCGCACGGCGCAGATCCAGAGCGGGTCGGCGGGCCAGCGATCGTGCGTCAGGGCCTCGACGCCACCCGAGATCATCGCCGTGTCGACGACGCCGTCGGGGACGAGGCCGGCGAGCACGGCCGTGGGCCGGGCGGCCAGGGGCCGGGCGACGGCCCCGGCCAGGGTGGCGGCCATCGCCGTCGCCGGCCGGAGCCGGCGGGAGCCGATGCGGTCGAAGCCGCCTCCGCCGCCGCGCCCGACGGCGGCCAGCAGCCGGCCGCCCTCGCGGGAGACGGGCCCGCCGGTGCTGCGGGCGTAGGCGTCGGCGGCGCTGAGCCCGGCCCGCAGTCCGGTGCCGGTGATCGACCCCGCCGAGGTGCCCACGACGACGGCGGCCGTGCGCGGGTCCCACCCCGTGGCCTGGGCCAGTGCACCGAGGACGCCGGAGTGGAAGGCCCCGCCGACCGTCCCCCCTGCCCCCAGCACCAGCCCGATCCGAGGAGCGTCCATGCCGTCGAGGCTACGAGGGCGACGGTGGCGCCCGACCGCGCAAGAAGGTCGACCTGCTTGGTGGGTGGTTCCCGCGCGGTGGCGGACCGCCCGTGGTGCACCACCGCGCAGGAACCCCGGCGGCGGCGCTCAGACGGGACAGGTCGACCTTCCTGCGCGACGGGGGTCCGCCGGTGGCGCGCCACCGCGCAAGAAGGGCGACCTGCGTCGTCGGGGGTTCAGGTGGGGCTGGGGGCGACGCCGGGGTCGGTGGCGTGGCGGGCGACGCGGAGCTCGTCGAGGGTGACACCGTCGGGGAGGACGGTGACCAGCTCGACCGTCGCGTCGGCGGCCGGGGCGACCTCGACCCGGGCGAAGGCCAGCAGCCGGGGCCGGTCGCCGGCGGCGCGGGAGTACAGGCCGACGACGTCGGACCCCGACCGCAGGCCGGTGTTGCGCACCGTCGCCGTCACCCGCAGGGACCCGTCGACCCGCTCCGCGGTGGCGCCGGCCAGGACGAAGGTCGTGTAGGAGAGCCCGAAGCCGAAGGGGTAGGCCGGGGTGTGGCCCTCCCGCTCCAGGTGCCACCAGCCGTGCCACCGGTCGTAGGTGAACTCGGTGGCGGCGGCGTCGAACGGCGGCAGGTGGGCCTCGTCGGTGGGCACCGAGAACGGCAGCCGGCCCGAGGCGTCGACCCGCCCGAGGAGGACGTCGGCCACCGCGTGGCCCCCCTCCATCCCGGGGTACCAGGCCTGGACGACGGCCGGCGCCCAGCTGTCCCACTCGGAGATCACCACCGCGCTCCCGGCGACGACCACCACGACGACCCGGGGGTGCGCCGCGACCAGCGCCTTGACCAGGACCACGTCCTCGGGTCGCAGCCGCAGCGACGACCGGTCGCCGCCGGTGGCGAAACCGCCGTCGGCCGCCCCGGTGCGGGCCCGCACGTGGTCGGGCGCCTCGATGTCCTCGCCCGGCGCGACCTCGGCCTCGAAGGTCTGCACCAGCTCGGGGTCGTCGGGCCCGGGGAAGAGGTGCGACAGCTCGCCGGTGGCGCCGATGAACTCGCCTTCGTCGAGGCGGGTGTAGCCCACGACGGCGACGACGACGTCGGCGCGCGAGACGGCGTCGACGGCCTCCTCCGGGTCGCTGCCGATGGCCCGAACGCCCGAGTCGGGCAGCGCGTCGCGGAGGCCCTCGAAGATGGTCACCGCCGCCGGCGCCCACACGTCGCTCGAGCCGCCGTCGCCCAGGTTCACCAGGTCGGCCAGATCGCCGACGACCACCACCGCATCCAGCGCCGTCGGATCGAGCGGCAGCAGCGGCGCGCCGTCGACGGGCTCGTTGCGGAGCAGGACCACGGACCGCTGGGCCGCCTCCCGGGCCAGGGCCCGGTGCTCGGCGCACGCCAGGATCGACCGGGGCGGCGCGGGCTGGTCCAGCACCTCGGCGAACCGCAGACGGGTGGCGACGACCCGCTCGACCGACCGCCGGGCCTCGTCCCAGGTCGCCTCGCCGGCATCGAGCGCGGCCCGCAGCCCGTCGGCCCGCCGCATCCGGTACGGCATCTCGACGTCGAGCCCGGCGTGCAGCGAGCGCCCCGCGTCGCGCAGCCCGAAGATCCAGTCGCTGATGACGAAGCCCTCGAAGCCCCACTCGTCGCGCAGCACCTCGGTGAGGAGGTGGTGGCTCTCGCCGGCCCACTCGCCGTTCACCGCGTTGTAGGCGCTCATCACGCAGGCGACACCCTCGTCGACGATGCGCTTGAAGTGGGGCAGGTAGACGTCGTGGAGGGCCTCGTCGTCGACGATGACGTCGACCTGGAAGCGGGCCTCCTCCATGGAGTTGCAGGCGAAGTGCTTGACGCAGGCCATGGCGTGGCGCTGGACGCCGCGGGTCAGCGCCGCGCCCATCTCGCCCACGTGGAAGGGGTCCTCGCCGTAGGTCTCCTGGGCCCGGCCCCACGCCGGGTGACGCAGGACGTTGACGCACACCCCGCCGTAGAGGTCGGCCCCGACGGCGCGCAGCTCGCGCCCGATGGCCTCGCCGATCCGCTCCTCGAGGTCGGGGTCCCACGACGCCCCCCGGGCCATCGAGACGGGGAAGCAGGTGGCCTGGTCGACCACCACGCCCCGCGGCCCGTCGGCGAACCGGAAGCCGGGCAGGCCGAGCCGCCCGACGCGCGCCGCCGGGAACGGCGAGCGGTGGTATCCACCCCGGGTGAGGTGGCCGAGTCCCGCCCAGAAGGGCCAGTCCCCGTCGAGGCACCACAGCACCTCGTCGTCGGTCATGGCCTCGACGATGCGCCGGGCCTCCTGCTGAGCAGCCGAGGCGTCCACGGCGCCGGACCCTAGGACCGATGCAGTGGCGTCAGCCGCCGAAGACGGCGGAGCACTCCTGGAACCGGGCCGCGTCGCCGGGGAGCATCTGGGGGACGTAGGCCTGGAGCGTCATCATCCTCTGGGTCGCCTCCCCGCCCAGCGTCTGGATCTGGGCCTGCTCCTCGGACGTCGGGGGCTCGGCCTGCGTTCTCCCCTCGATCTCGGCGAGCAGGGCGCGGAGCTCGTCCGTCTTGGCGCAGAACGCATCGACCTCGGCCACCGTGTCGATGGCCGCAGTGCTCGGCGTGGTGCTCGGTGCGGTGGTGGACGCCGCATCGGCTCGGCTCCCGCCGTCGTCGCCGCAGGCCGCCAGCCCGGCCAGGA
>DATHEV010000540.1:0-9858 GCA_035318405.1 Iamia sp. | reverse complement strand
GCGAGTTCGACGCCAACCGGTTGGCGCCGTGGACGCCGGTGCACGACGCCTCACCGGCAGCCCAGAGCCCGGGGAGCGACGAGGCCCCATCGAGGTCGGTGACGATGCCGCCACACGTGTAGTGGGCGGCGGGGGCGACGGGGAGCAGGTCCTTCGTGGGATCGAGGCCGACCTCCTCGAGGGCGGCGTGGATCGTCGGGAAGCGGGCCGCGAACTCCTCCAGGTGGCGGGCGTCGAGGAAGACGTGGTCGATGCCCTGGGCCACCATCACCTCGAGCTCGGCCCGGGACACGACGTCGCGGGGTTGGAGCTCGTCGACGAAGCGCTCGCCCCTGCCGTCGCGCAGCAGGGCGCCGTGGCCCCGCAGGGCTTCGGACAGGAGGGGCCGGGGCATGGCCTCGTGGTGGAGGGCGGTGGGGTGGAACTGGATGAACTCGACGTCGGCCACGGCGACACCCGCCCGCAGGGCCATGGCGTGGCCGTCGCCGGTGGCCTCCAGCGGGTTGGTGGTGACGGCGTAGAGCTGGCCCGCCCCGCCCGTGGTGACCAGGACGTTGCTGGCCTGCACGGTGACCGTCGAGCCGTCGGGGGCCAGGGCGGTGACGCCGTGGCAGCGACCCCCCTCGACGATCAGGTCGACGGCGAAGTGGTGCTCGTACAGGGCCGAGGTGCCGCGCTGGGCGGCGACGACCAGGGCCCGCTCGACCTCCCACCCGGTGGCCGCCCCGCCGGCGTGGACGATGCGGGGCTGGCTGTGGCCGCCCTCGCGGGCGAGCTGGAGCCGGCCGTCGGGGTCGCGGTCGAAGGCGGCGCCCAGGGCGATGAGGTCGAGGACGCGGGCCGGGCCCTCGTCGACCAGCACCCGGACGGCATCGGTGTCGCACAGCCCGGCCCCGCAGGCGAGGGTGTCGGCCAGGTGGAGGTCGGTCGAGTCGGGGTCGTCGTGGAGCACGGCGGCCACCCCGCCCTGGGCCCACCGGGTGGTGGCCTGCGGCAGCTCGCCCTTGGTGAGAACCCCGACGCGCATGTTGTGGACGTCGGCGGCCCGCACGGCGGCCGACAGCCCGGCCACGCCGCTCCCGAGGACCAGCAGGTCGAGCTCGTCGGCGGCCATTGGAGGAGTGTCTATCCCCTCACCTCGACGTAGCGGCGCGGCGCGGGTGAGGTGAGGTCGGCGAGAGCACGTGCCGTCTCCTCGTCGACGATGCCGTTGGCGGTGTCGACGTGGACGATGCGGGGCTCGTAGGCCTCCATCTCCTCGTCGCTGTAGTCGGCGTAACTGATGACGATGACCCGGTCGCCGGGCGCCACCAGCCGGGCGGCGGCGCCGTTGAGGCACAGGTCCCCCGAGCCGCGCCGCCCCTCGATCACGTAGGTCTCGAGCCGGGCGCCGTTGTCGATGTCGACCACGGCGACCTGCTCGTACTCGACCAGGTCGGCGGCGTCCATGAGGTCGCGGTCGACGGTGATCGAGCCGACGTAGTGCAGGTCGGCGTCGGTCACCGTGGCGCGGTGGATCTTGGACTTCATCATCCGTCGTCGCACTGTGGGCTCCTATGTGGTCGAGTGCCCTCAGCCTGGTCGCGACGGGCATCTCCTCGGCAGGGCCTCGGAGAGCAGGGCACTGTGCTCTTGGGTCGCCTCGCCTGGCGGCTCGGCTCCGTGGGTGGTGGACGCCGGCGCACCGGTCGCCCCCGGTTGGGAACCTCCCCATCCTGCCGCTGGGGCCAGCAGGCGACCAAGCGGGGACCGACGGGCTACCGTCCGCCCGATGGTGGCGCAGGGAGGGGCCGAGCGTCTGCGCCCGGTGGCCCGCCGCCGAGAGCCTCCCGTGGCGTCCCCGGAGCCGGTCGACGCACCGATCGACGAGCCGACCGGGTGGGGACACCGCCTGCGGGCGTGGGTGCCGTGGGCCATCGCCGTGCTGGCCGTGGCCCTGGCCGCCTGGGCCCCGGGCCCCACCACGCTCACGCCGGACGAGGCCCTCTGGCTCGGCCGCTCCGACGCCTACGGGCGGGCCATCGACCGGGGGGACCTCGACGAGGCCACGTCGCGGTGGCTGGACTCGGCGGCAACGATGCCCGGTGTCACCACCATGAGCGCCGGCCTCCTGGGGCGGAACCTGGCCAACGTGACCCACGCCGTGGGCCTCAGCGCCGACGTCGACCCGGCGTCGGCCCGCTCGCCCCAGGTCCTCCGGGCCAGCCGGTTCGTCGTCACCGTCTGGGGGGCGATCGCCCTCGGCGTCATGGTGCTGATCGCCGGGAGCCTCGTGGGCCGGCGCGCCGCGACCATCGCCGGCCTCCTCCTGGCCTGCGAGCCCTACCTGCTGGGCCACATGGGCGTGCTCCACACCGACGCCCTGGTGACGCTGTTCAGCTGCGTCGCCATCCTGGCGGTGATGGCCCTCCGGTGGGGTCGGCGCGACGCGGGCGACCGCAACGCGGGTGACCGGGCCGGGTGGGTGGCGATCAGTCCCCGGGCCCTGGTGATCACGGCGACGACCTTCGCCGGCCTCGCCCTGCTCACCAAGCTCACCGCCGTCGTCCTGCTGGCCAGCGGTCTCGGTGTCGTCGCCCTGGTCGAGCTGGTGGTGGCGGCCCGGGCCGCCCGCCCGGCCGACCGGGCCTCGGCCGTGGGCGCCACTGCCATCACCCTCGCCCAGCTCGTCGGCGGGGTGGCGCTGGGCGCCGTCGCCCTGGTCGTCGTGCTGTGGCCGGCGATCTGGACGTCACCGACGCGGGTGTGGGGCGACCTGCGGGAGTCGGCCGGCATCAGCGAGGGCCACGTGCCCCGCTTCTTCATGGGCGACGCCACCTTCGATCCCGGGCCCCTGTTCCTGCCCGTGGCCACCGTGGTGCGGATGAGCCCCTGGCTGCTGCTCCTGGGCGGGGTGGCGGCCGTGATGGCCGTCGCCCACCTCGTCGCCCCCCGGGTCGACTGGCCCCGCCGGGCGACCGTGGCCGGGTTCCTCCTCGCCCCACTCCCCTACCTGGCCGCGGTGGGCACCCGGCCCAAGATCTACGACCGCTACGCCCTGCCCATCTGGCCCTTCCTCGCCCTGCTGGTGGGGATGGCGGCGGCCCCCCTGCTGGCCCAGGCGACCGAGCGCGTCGGCCGGCCCGCCGTCCGGATCGCGTCCGGCGTGGCGCTCGCCGTCGCCGCCCTCCTCGCCCTGGCCCCGGCGCCGTACCGCACGGCCTACGCCAGCCCCGTGACCGGCGGCCAGGACGGCGCCCTCGAGCTCGTCCCCGTGGGCTGGGGCGAGGGGATCGAGCAGCTGGGCCGGACCGTGGCCGAGCGCGAGCGCGGCCACTGCGACGAGGTGCTGGTGCGGGTGCGCTCCGACGCCCGCGTCGCCTTCCCGTGCGGCCAGCTGAGCACCACCGCCGAGCTGCCCGAGGAGCGGACCTACTACCTGGTGCGCCAGGTGCCGGCGGACCAGATCTCCCTCTTCGACCCGGGCACGGCCGAGGAGTACGCCCGGGGCGAGGTCGTGGACGACGTCCGCATCGGCGGGGTGGTCTTCGCCCAGCTCTGGCTGGTCAACCCGCCCCCGGCGGTGGCGTCGTCTTCGGCGCCACCGTGAGGCCCAGGTTGTCGAGGAGGCGGGGCCGGCCGACGCGCGCCGCCACGAGCAGGCGGATGGCGCCGGCGAGCCTCTCGGGCGAGGCCAGGGTCTCGGCCTCGACGGCGGCCACGTAGTCCAGGGCGACGAGGGGCTCGGCCGCCACCGTGGCCGCCATGGCCGCCTCCACCGCGGCCGGGTCCCGCTCGCCCGCCTCGACCCGGGCGGCGCCCTGGCGCAGGGCCCGGTGGAGCACCGGCGCGGCGGCCCGCTCCTCGACCGACAGGTAGACGTTGCGGCTCGACCGGGCCAGGCCGTCGGGCTCGCGGTCGGTCGGGCAGGCCACCACGTCCACCGGGAGCGAGAGGTCCGCGGCCATGCGCCGGACCACGCACACCTGCTGCCAGTCCTTCTCGCCGAAGTAGGCGCGGCAGGGCCCGACGATGGCGAAGAGCTTGGCCACCACGGTGGCCACCCCGGCGAAGTGGGTCGGCCGGCTGGCGCCCTCGAAGCGGTCGGTGATCTCGGCCACGGCGACCGAGGTGAGCAGGGGCCGGGGGTACATCTCCTCGACCGGCGGGGCGAAGACGACGTCGACGCCGGCCGCCTCGGCGAGCGCCAGGTCGCGGTCGAGGTCGCGGGGGTATGCGGCCAGGTCCTCACCGGCCCCGAACTGGAGCGGGTTGACGAACACGCTGGCGAGCACCAGGTCGTCGGCCCGGCGGGCGGCCGCCATCAGCGAGACGTGACCCTCGTGCAGGTAGCCCATCGTCGGTACGAAGCCGACGGAGCCGCCCGACGCCCGGGCCCCCTCGGTGACAGCGCGGACCTCGGCGATGGTGGTGACGACCTGCACGCCCTCAGCCTGCCCCGCGCGCCAGGCGCCCGGCCTGCTCGGCCAGGGCGTCGTAGGCGGCCCGCTCCGACGGGTCGAGCACGGCGCGGTGGCGGGCCAGGGTGGCCTCGTCGCCCCGCGCCGCCGGCCCGGTGAGGGCGGCGCGCGGGCCCAGCTCGGCCACGTTGGCGAGGGTGTCGCGGGCCAGGGCCAGGTAGGCCTCGAGGGGCACGCCGACCGGCGCCGCCACCCGCTCGACCTGGCCCAGCAGGGCGACCAGGTGGTTGGCGGCGATGCACGCGGCGGCGTGGTACGCCGCCCGCTGCTCGTCGGGCACGACGACCGCCCGGCCGCCGAGGTCGGCCACGACCCGCGCGGCGATGGGGTCGCCGGCCACCGCGAACCAGGCCCCGGCGCCCAGCCGGCGGGCGCCGACCTCGGGATCGGGGAGCGAGACGAGGGGGTGGACCGAGGCCCGCCGGGGGTGGGGGTCCAGCACGTCCAGGCCCAGCGAGCCGGCCAGGTGGGCCACGACCGCGTCGCCGGGCGCGACCCGGGCGGCGACCTCGGCGATGGCCGCGTCGGGCACGGCCAGCACCAGGAAGTCGACGTCCGCGGCGGCCCCCGCCGGGTCGTCGCGCCGCCCGAGCGGCTGGGTCACCGTCCAGCCGGCCGCCGCCAGCGCCCCGGCGAGCGAGCCGCCGGCCCGGCCGGGACCGATCACCCGCAGTCGGGGCGCGCCCGGGTCGGGCGGGGCGGCCTCAGCCACCGAGTCCCTGCCGGGCCTCGTCGGCGGTGACGTGCCGGGCCCCGAGCAGCGGGGGGAGGAGGGCATCGGCCAGGGGCGACTCGGCGACGATGGTGACCGAGGACCACCGGGCCCCGCCGGGCTGGGCCGCCGCGCCCCGACCGAGCAGGCCGACGGCAGGGGCCACCCCCACCGGCACGGTCACGGTCGGCAGCCGCGCCCCCGCCAGCTCGACCTGGACCTGACGGCCCTGCCACCGCACCACGGCCTGGACCCCGGCGTCACCGGTCCCGGCGCCGGCGGCGAGCGGTCGGGTGGCCAGCGTGGAGGCCTGGCCCTGCGCCACGCGGACCAGCTCGACGGTGCCGACCGCGGGATGGAGCGTCGCGGCCCAGTACGACGACGGTCCGTCGATCCCGAAGGCCACCGACCAGCCCTCGACGGCGCTGCCCTCGACCGTCGCCGTGGCCCAGGGCGGCCCGTCCAGGGGGATCGTCAGCAGGGGGAGGCCGGATGCCGGTGGCGCCGTCTCCACGGTGGCCCCACCCGGCCCCGGGGCCCACTCCCCCGCCAGGGCGCTCGCCGTCTCCGGCAGAGCGGCGGCGAGGTCGAGGGTGGCGTCGGCCCCCGGCTCGGCCACGGCCCGCGCCCGGGCCGGCACGGGCGCGGTCCGGCCCAGAGGGTCGGTGCCCAGGGAGAGGCCGAGGACGACGATGACGGCCGCCAGGACCACGGCCCCCACCGCCACGGCCGCGGGCGTCGGGACCCTCCGGGCCGTCACGGCCGGGCCTCCTCGTCGTAGACGACGCACCGGTCTCCCGAGCACGACCGCAGGACGGCCGCGGCGGCGTCGAGGGCGACGAGGTCGTCGCCGTAGGCCGGGTCGTCGACCAGGTTCCGGGCCTGGTCGGGGTCGACGCCCAGGTCGGTGAGCTCGGCCTCGCCCGTCTCGTACCGGGTCAGCACCAGGTCACCGCTGCGGATCTGGAGGAAGGGCGGTGCCGGCCGGGCCGACGGGGGGCTCTCGACCACCTGCACCCGCCGGGCGGCGGTCCCGGGGTCGGCCAGGGCCTCCTGGATCGGCACCCCCTCCATCCACGCGGGCACGTCGAGACCGGCCGCGGTGAGGATCGTCGGCGCCACGTCGACGTGGGAGACGGGCAGGTCGCTCTCCCCCGCCGGGAAGCCCGGGCCCCGCACCAGCAGGGGGATCCGGACCGAGGGCTCGTAGGGGGTGACCTTGTCGAGGCCGAGACCGTGCTCGCCCAGGGCGATGCCGTTGTCCGACGTGACCAGGACGACGGTGTCGTCGAGCGCCCCGGCCCGGTCCAGGCGCCCGACGATCGAGGCGATCGCCTCGTCGACGGCCTGGAGGCTCTCCAGGGCGCGGGCCCAGTAGCGATCCAGCGCGCCGGGGTCGACCGGGTCGCCCGCGGTCACCCAGTCCGGCTTGCCCGGCTCGTCGGGGACCAGCTCGGGCCGCCGGGCGCCCAGGGCGCCATCGACGTGGCGGTCGGCGGGGACGGGCAGCGGCCCGGGCTCGCCCACCTTCGGCCGGGCGGTGTGGGGGGCGACCGAGCCGAGCTCGAGGTAGAAGGGCGCGTCGCCGTCGACCCACTCGTCGATCAGCCCCAGCGCCACCTCGCCGAGGGCGTCGTCGGTGTGGACGAGCGGGCTCAGGGAGACGATCTCGCCGTTGGCCACGACGGTGGCCCCCGAGGCGATGAACGAGCGGGTGTTGTCCTCGAGCGGCGTGTACCACTCGTCCCAGCCCGGCGGGACGAGGGGCCGGGCATCGACCGTGTAGTCGTTGAGCGTCCGGCCCACGTGGGCGGTGCGGTACCCCGCGGCCTGGAGCTCCGTGGCGACGGTGCGGCTCCAGTCGAGACGGGTGAAGCCACCGTCGGGGGCGAGGTTGTCGCGGACGCCCGTCGTGTGGGGGAGCTGGCCGGTCAGCAGCGTGGCCCGGGCGGGGCAGCACAGAGGCATCGACACCGTGGCCCGGGTGAACGTCGTGCCCTCGGCCCCGACGAGCTCGCGGGTCCGGCCCAGCGCCTCCATCATGGCGACCGTCTGGTCGTCGGTGATGACCACGACGACGTTGGGCTGCGACCGGTCGGCGCCGTCGTCGGCCGCGTCATCGCCGCCGCCGCCGCCGTCCCCCGAGCAGGCCCCGGCCAGCAGGGCGACCACCAGGGCGAGGGCGAGGGCCGGTCGCCCCATCCGTCGGACGCGGCTCATCGGACACCGGCCTCCTGGCGCTCCAGGATGGCGTCCACCTCGCCCAGCTCGACGCGGAGCACCACGACCCGCCGGGACAGCCAGACCCGGCGATCCTCGTGTTGCAGCAGCCGGTGCCGGTCCAGCACCTCCGGATCGACCGAGACGCCGTCGATGCCGCCGACGGCCAGCAGCTGGGTCACCCGCGGGTCGAGCAGGGCCTTGACCGGATCGTCGCCCATCTCCCGCACCGTCAGGCGCACCCCGAGCAGCTGGAGGGGCGTCAGCTCGGCCAGCTCGAGCTCGCCGATCGAGTTCACCGCGGCCGAGACGCCGCGCAGCTGGTCGGACAGGGCCGCCACGGTGGCCTCCATGCGACCGTCGACCAGCAGGTCGGCCACCGGCTGGCCGGGGCTGCTGGGGATGTCGTACTCCGAGGCCGTCACGACGTAGGCGGCATCCCAGTCGCCGTCGGTGGCCCGGTCGCCGAAGTAGGGCTCCAGCCGGCGGGGCACGTCGACGGCGACGCCGTCGTGCTCGAGGGCGAAGGTCATGGCCGGCACCACGGAGAGCTCGGCCGCGGCACCGCCCGGGATCAGCAGCACCCGGTCGGCGTCGCCCATGTCGTCGCGCACGGCATCGAGCACCGCCCGGGTGACCTGGGTCGAGTACGGGTCCCGGGGCCGGTCGTCGGGGCCGACCGGCACGGCCGCCACCAGGACGATGACGGCGATGAGGGACGTGGCCGCCACCGCCCCCCGCCCGGCGAGGAGGTCCGCGGCGCGGGTCCTCGCCGCCACCACCGGCCCGTCGGCGCCGGCCCGGCGGAGGGCCAGGTCGGCCGCGGCCCACACGAGGCCGACCACGACGAGCGTCGAGAAGGGCCAGACCCAGCGGTGGAGGTTGATCCGGAACAGCTCGACGGTGTCGGGGATGTTGCTGGCGTTGAACAGCCCCGCCGGCAGGAGGGCCAGGCCGGTCGCCGTGAGCAGCCGGGCCCGGCGCGACAGCCCGGGGGCCACCACCACGGCGACGGCGATCAGCAGCACCAGGCCCACGGCGATCGTCGCCAGCCGGCCGGGATCGGACGCCAGGTCGTTGCCGAGCACGTCGGTGCGGAGCAGGACGGGGACGGGCTCGATCGACCGCACGGCGATGTCGAAGGCACCGTCGAGGCCCTGCGTGGTGCGGCCCTCGACGCCGGCGTAGGTGACGATGGCGGTGAGGTTCCCCTCCTCACCGGTCACCTGCTGGACCAGGACCGGGGCCCACAGCACGAGGCCCACGGCCGCCGCCGCACCCAACCAGCGCAGGGGGACCAGGTCCCGCGGCCGGTCCCGGGGCAGGACCAGCCGCACGACCACCGCCAGCACGGCCACCACGACGAGCCACGCCGTCGGGGCGAGGGCGGCGAGGTGCTGTTGGGCGGCCCAGCTGGCCCAGAGGGCGAGGAGCGGGAGGAGGCGGTGGTCACCGTCGAGGACGGCCCACACCAGGGCGGCCACGGCGACGAAGCCGAGCCCCCAGAGGTTGCTGCTCACGGGGTCGGCGAGGACGTAGGTGCCGACGCTGCGGAGCAGGACGGCGGCGAGCCCCGCCGCCACCAGGCCGCCGGCCGGGCCCGTCCGCCGGTACGCGACGAACACGGCGGTGAGCACGGCCGCCAGGTTGACCAGCGAGGCCCCGATCACCATCCCCCACCCCCCGAGGACCCGCACCAGCGGGGCGAAGGCCCACATCTCGATGGGCCCGGGGTGGTAGGTGCGCACGCCACCGCCTGCCGTCTCCGAGGTCGACGGCTGGCCGATCAGGGGCGGGTCGCCGCCCAGGACGTCGAGGCTCCGCACCCCGAGCAGGGCGTCGTCGCTGTTGAGCATCCAGCCCTGGCGGTCGAGCCGCACCAGCCCGACGACGAACGGCAGGGCCAGCAGGGCGATGAGGGCCAGGGCGACGATCCGCGCCGTCGGGCCCAGGTCCCGCAGGCGGTGGGGGGCGCCGTCGGGGGCCGCGTCCCCGTCCGGCCGGCGCCAGGGCACCGGCCGCGGGGCCGCGGGCTCAGCGGTGCGGCGGCGCGCCGGGGCGGGCTCGGGGGTGGCCGACTCGGCCCCGGCGGGGCGGATCCGGCGCACCACGCGCCGGTCCAGGGAGGCGGGGTCGTCGGAGGGTGGGAGCGCCGACGATCCCTGGTCCTCTTGATCCATGCACACCCTCTGGTCCGCGCCGCGGGCTGGACGTTACCGCGAGGCCCCCTGACCGGCCGACGCAGCGGCAACAGGTCGCGGGCCGCCATGCGCGAACCTCTTGCCGTGCCGTCCGATTCGCGAGCGGCCGGCGGGGGCCGGCGTCTGGGGTACGTCCCCGCCCTCGACGGGCTGCGGGGCGTCGCCGTGGCCGCCGTGCTGCTCTACCACGGCGGGTTCGACTGGGCCCGGGGCGGGTTCCTCGGGGTGTCGACGTTCTTCACCCTGTCCGGCTTCCTGATCACCA
>DATHEV010000539.1:0-3398 GCA_035318405.1 Iamia sp. | reverse complement strand
GGCGTCGTGCTCGTGTGGCGGCGGCGGTGGCCCTTCGCCACGTCGGTGGTCGTCGGCGTCCTGATCGGCAGCTACGGCATGGCCGAGCTGCCCGATCCGCCGGTCTACGTCGCCATGGTGCTCTCGCTGGCGACGGTGGCGGCGTTCGCGACCCGGGCCCACACCATCGGCGTGACCGCGGCCTTCGTCACGACGGGCAGCCTGGCCGTGGTGCTCTCGGCCGACGCCGGTCCCGACGACTGGTACGCCGTCTTCGTGCCCGCCCTCGCCGCCCTGGCCCTGGGCGCCGCCTACCGGGAGCGGCTGGCCGCCGTGACCCGCGGCCGCGACGCCGAGGTCGGGACGGCGATCGCCGGCGAGCGGCGCCGCATCGCCCGCGAGCTCCACGACGTCGTGGCCCACCACGTGAGCGTCATGGTCGTCCAGGCCGAGGCGGGGGCGGCGCCGGCCGAGGCCCGGGGCGACGAGGTCGCCGTCACCGCCTTCGACGGGATCGCCACCACCGGACGCCAGGCGATGGTCGAGCTGCGCCGCCTGCTCGGCGTCCTCCGCGACGACACCCGCACGGGCACCGAGCCCCAGCCCGGCATCGACCGGCTGCCGGGCCTGGTGTCCCGGGTGCGCGACGCCGGCCTGCCCGTCACCCTCGAGGTCGACGGCGAGCCCCGGCCGGTCGACGACGGCCTCGACGTCAACGCCTACCGGATCGTGCAGGAGGCGCTGACCAACGTGGTCCGCCACGCCCCCGCGGCCACGGCCCGGGTGGGGGTGACGTGGTCGCCGGCCTCCCTGGCGCTGGTGGTGGACGACGACGGCCCCGGCCCGGTCGCCTGGCCGGCCGACGAGACCACCGGCAGGGGACTGGTCGGCATCCGCGAGCGGGTGGCGCTGCTCGACGGCACGCTCGACCTCGGCCCCCGACCGGAGGGCGGCTTCCGGGTCGCCGCCCGCCTCCCGCTCGGACGGGACGGCGCCGCATGACGGGGCCGCTGATCCGGGTCGTGATCGCCGACGACCAGCCCGTGGTGCGGGCCGGCTTCGCCGCCATCCTCGACGCCCAGCCCGACATCGAGGTGCGGGGCGAGGCGGCCGATGGGCGCGAGGCGGTCGAGGTCGCCCGCCGGGTGCGCCCCGACGTCGTGCTGATGGACGTGCGCATGCCCGTCCTCGACGGCATCGCCGCCACCGCCGCCCTGGCCGGACCGGACGTGGACGACCCCATCCGGGTCCTCGTCCTCACCACCTTCGACCTCGACGAGCACGTCCACGACGCCCTCCGGGCCGGGGCCTCGGGGTTCCTGCTCAAGGACGCCAGCCGCAGCCAGCTCGTCGACGCCGTCCGCACCGTGGCTGGCGGCGATGCCCTGCTGGCGCCGTCGGTGACCCGCCGTCTGCTCGCCCGGCTGGCCCGACCGGCGCCCACGGCCCGGGTCGAGGAGATCCTGCGCGACCTGACCGAGCGGGAGCGCGAGGTCCTCGTGCTCATGGCCCGGGGCCGGACCAACGGCGAGATCGCGGCCGAGCTGCACCTGGGCGAGTCGACGGTCAAGACCCACGTCAACCGGGTCTTCGCCAAGCTCGCCCTTCGCGACCGCGTCCAGGCCGTGATCCTCGCCTACGACCTCGGCCTGGTGCAGCCCGGCGACTGAGCCGGACCACGAGGTGCCTGGCACCTCGTGGTCCGCTCAGGTCGGGAGGTCGACGGGGGTCTCGGCCTCGGCCTCGTCGAGGGCGTCGAGGGCGGCGTCGAGCATGCGGGCCGTGCAGCCGGCCATGGCGACGGGAGGGACGGCCTCGGTGACCACGATCTCGGCGAGGGCGCGGAAGGCCTCGGCCGCGGCACCGTCGCCCAGGGCGGCGGGCTCGCCGGTGTCGCCGCCGTGCACGATGTCGGGCTCGAGCGGGATCTGGGCCAGCAGCGGGGCGCCGGCGGCCTCGGCCAGGGCGGCGCCGCCACCGGTGCCGAACAGGGCGTAGGTCTCGCCGTGGTCGCAGGTGAACGAGCTCATGTTCTCGATGACGCCGGCGACCCGCAGGTAGCTCTTGCGGGACATGGAGACGGCTCGCTCGGCCACCTTCTGGGCGGCGAGGGCGGGGGTGGTGACGACGAGGACCTCGGCCCGGGGGATCAGCTTGGCCACGCCCATCTGGACGTCGCCGGTGCCCGGGGGCATGTCGACGAGGAGGTAGTCGAGATCGTCGCCCCACTCGACGTCCTGGAGGAAGTGCTGCACGCCCCGGTTGAGCATGAGGCCCCGCCACATCAGCGCCTGCGCCTCGTCCTCGACCAGGAAGCCCATGGAGATGACCCGCAGCTCGCCCGGACCCACCTGCTTGCGGTGGGGGACCATCACCTTGCGGCCGTCGCGCTCGTGGCCGGCGAGGCGACCGTCGATCCCGAGCATGCGGGGGACCGAGAAGCCCCAGACGTCGGCGTCGAGCACCCCGACCTTCAGGCCGCGGACGGCGAGGGCGGTGGCCAGGTTCACGGTGACCGACGACTTGCCCACCCCGCCCTTGCCCGACGCCACCAGGATGACCTTGGTGGTGGGGCCGACGGCGGTGTCCTCGTCGCGCTGGGAGACGTTGAAGCGGGCCTTGGCCATGGCGCCGGTGCGCTCCTCGGCGGTCATCTCCGACCACGAGAGCTTCACCGAGGACACGCCGGTGGCGGAGCCCAGCCGGGTGCGGATGTCGCGCTGGATCTGGGCCCGCAGCGGGCACCCGGCGGTGGTGAGGGCGATGGTGACGGTGACGACGCCCTCGTCGGTGGCGTCGATCGAGCGGACCATGCCCAGATCGACGATGTCGCTGCCCAGCTCCGGGTCGATCACGCCCCGCAGCAGTGCTCGCAGCTCCTCGACGTCGACCTTCACGTCGGCGATTCTACCGGCCGTGACCAGAGAAACCCGGGGGCAGGGGCGGTAGCCTCCTGATCGTGGACGGTGAGCAGCGCGACGAGAGCCCCGACGCGAGTCGGCTCGCGGTGCTCAAGGCGTTGGGCGACAACACCCGCTACGCCATCTACCTCGAGCTGGCCCGGGCGCCCCGCCCGCTGGCCACGGCCGACGTGGCCGTCGCCCTCGAGCTCCATCCCAACACCGTCCGCCCCCACCTGGAGCGCATGCGCGAGGTGGGCCTGCTCCAGGTCCAGAGCGAGTCGCGCGGTGGCGTGGGCCGGCCCCAGCACATGTACTCGCTGGCCGCCGATGCGCCGAGTCTCGGCCTCGAGCCGGCGTCGTTCCCCATCCTGGCCCGCATGCTCCTGCGCATCGCCGCCTCCACCGGGGCCGACGCCGCCGACGCCCTCGACGCCGGCCGCGACCAGGGCCGCGCCGACGGCGAGCGTCTCCGCCACCGGGGCTGCCTCAGCGCCGTGGTGTCCCAGCTCGACGCCA